>NZ_JARXXJ010000006.1:0-126381 GCF_029893935.1 Breznakia sp. PFB1-19 | reverse complement strand
ATTCGTTACATCATTTGGTGTAGTTACACCATATTCTTCTCTTATCATTTTAATGATATCTTTCTTACTCATATTAAAAATCCTCCTTTGGTAGTTATTTTCATTCTACCAAGGGAGGATACTTTACACAAAAATTTTTACACCGTCCGAGAAACTAACTTCTTTTGTTTTAAATTGTTCAGTAGTTTATCCTTTTTCAATTAATGTTAAGTCATTAACTGTTTCAACTGTGTATTTTCCATCTTTGTGTGTAATTTTTTGGACCACATCAAATAAAGTGGATAAACTATAAATATGTATTCACTTTGTTTGCGATAGCTTGACTATCAAGTCCGTATTTTTTTAATAGATCTGCAGGTTTTCCTGATTCTCCAAATGTGTCATTAACTCCCATACGAATAACTGGACATAGGTTGTGTTCTGCTAAGGCTTCTACAACTGCTCCTCCAAGTCCGCCAATGATACTGTGTTCTTCAATTGTCACAATTACATCATGTGTTTTTGCTAGATCAATTAATAAGTCTGTATCAATTGGTTTGATGGTAGGCATATTGACGATTGTCGGGTTTCCTTCATATAAGTCTTTTGCCGATAATGCTTCTTGCACCATCATTCCTGTAGCTACAATGGCAACTTTTTCTCCCTTATTGAGGATGACTCCTTTTCCAAGTTCAAATGTATAGTCTTCATTGTTTACTCTTTCGACTCCAGAACGTCCAAGTCTTACATAACATGGTCCATCTATATCATATACCGCATTGATAATTGCTGCAGTTTCAATATCATCACATGGTTGGAATACTTTCATATTTGGAATTGCACGCATAAGTGCTAAATCTTCGACACTTTGGTGACTTGCTCCATCTTCTCCAACGGTTAATCCTGCATGTGTTGCACATACTTTTACATTTAGGTTTGGATAACAGATAGAGTTACGAATTTGTTCGAATGCTCTTCCTGCTGCAAACATTGCAAAACTAGATGCGTATACAACTTTATTACTTGCTGCAAGTCCTGCTGCTACACTCATCATATTTCCTTCAGCAATCCCCATGTTGAAGTGATGGTCAGCTCTTGCATTTTTTGCATCAATTGTTTTTGTACTTTTCGTTAAGTCTGCATCTAGTACGATAACATTATCTTTCTCAACGATTAACTTCGCTAAGGTTTTTCCGTATGCTTCTCTTGTTGCTACTTTTGCCATTACTTACTACCTCCACGTAAACATTCCATTGCTGCTTCGTATTGCTCCTTATTTGGTGCAACACCATGCCATCCATAGTCACCTTCCATGAAACTTACACATTTCCCTTTTGTGGTTTTGGCTAGAATCATGGTTGGTTTTCCTTTGCAATTTCTTGCTTCATCAAACCCACGACGAATGTCATCAAAATCATGTCCGTCAATGTGTACAACATTCCATCCGAATGCCGCAAATTTTTCATCAATTGGTGTTGGATTCATAACATCTGTAATGTTTCCATCGATTTGTAGTCCGTTAAAGTCTACAACTGCACATAGATTATCAAGTTTATAGTGTGCTGCTGCCATAGCTGCTTCCCATACTTGACCTTCTTCACATTCACCATCTCCAAGCATTGCATATACTCGATTTGGTGAGTTATCTACTTTATTAGCAATTGCCATTCCCACTGCACATGAGATCCCTTGTCCCAATGATCCAGTAGACATATCTACACCTTCTACATAATTCATGTTTGGGTGTCCTTGTAGTTTTGAATCTACTTGTCTGAATGTTGGAATTAAATCTGTAGAAATAATACCTTTCTCCATTAAAATTCCATATAACAATGGTGAAGCATGTCCTTTACTTAAGACAAAACGATCACGATTGTTTGATGAAGCATTATCAGTATTGATATTCATTTCATCGAAATACAAGTAAGTAATGATGTCTGCACCACTTAATGAACCACCTGGGTGTCCTGATTGTGCTGCATAGACCATGTCAATGATGTTCTTACGAACGTTTGTTGCGTGTTCTTTTAAACTCATGCTAGTCCTCCTCTTTGTCCTTTCCTATTTTAACATTCATGCGCATACGATTCATCAATATACATGAACAATATGTTAGTTTTATGATTATTTGTTTTGGTTATGAATTTTATAGTAGAAAATAAGTAAGAAAAGAATTTTAAGTAATCATAAAATATGTAGTTATGGTCGTTTTGTAAACAAAGAAGTACTTAGATGATAACTGTAAAATGATCATTGAATGTGCTGTATTTAATACTGTTTTGCTTTAATAATGAGTGATTAATTTTTACAAACAAAATCGAGACAAAAAAACAGTCCCTATCGTACAACTTGAGAGTCATACAATGTTGGAGACTGTGACTTTATTTGTTTATATGTGTTGGAAAGAACATAGCAAGATATTCACGTAAATTCTTATCACATACATACAGATACGTTCCACGGATTCCACGTGTTAACATTGTTATGTAAGCATTTATGATGTACGATCCAATTTCCTTATCAGAAGTCACACCAGCTTTTGCTTTTTTGTCATAAAAGTTTTGCTTATCTGTATAGATTTTTTGAAGAACAGGATCGTATTTAATATCTTCTCCAAGAATGATTGCAGCATAGTTTAAATCATATCCTTGAATTGTATGTATACAACCAATTTCATTGATGGAGTTTTTTGAATTTACCCAATCCTCATTTACAGTGTTCCATATATATGAGTGGTTATCAATTGTAATATCATGTTTGGATTGATCTTTTTTGCTTACCCAATCCCATGCATATCCACTAACCGCACGACAAAGTCCAAGTTCTTCATTCTTGGATTTGATTGCTTGAATCATGATGTCAATATCATCAAATAGACAAACATCATAACCATCAAATTCTTTTGGTTTTGGATGGTTGTTGTTGAAGATATCTTTGATGTATTTAACATAAACATCGCCACCAATTACGCGCATTTGTGAGAATAAGAAGAGATCTAAATGATCTTCTCTATTTATAATTTTCTTGAATTCATCGTGTCGAACATCCGTTGGACGAACCGATTGATTCTTATCATAAAACAGAATTTGATATTTTGAAGATTTCATAATCCAGTCAAGTTCAGTTCCATTTTCATCTAAACCTAAACGTTTATTTGTTGCATCGAAGGCACCATAACCCGTTAGGTTTTTTCTTCGTTTTAAACGATGTGCTTCATCAACGATTAGAATATCAAAATTCTCTTTGGTTGCTTGTGATGGTGTAATTACCATATTTGCTTGTAATCCTTGAATGTCTTTAAATACATTACGAATAGTTCTACGTAAGGATGACATAGGTACAACAAAACCAACTTTGAGTAACCTGTTTTCTTGTTTAAGCGTTGTAAGTGCATCAACTTCTTCGCTTGCAAATCCTTCAAGTGATAAACGATCAGCAAATAAATCGGTAAGTAGTTTAACTAAATAAATCGCTAGAACCGTTTTCCCAGTTCCTGCTTCTCCTTGAATAAGATACGTTTGATGTTCATGATGCTTGGTGCGTTGAGCTAAGTCTTGCAAAATAACATCCACAGTACCAAATTGATCTTCTGTTAATGACTTGTATGGTGAGAATTTGAATAAATCTTTGTTGCGAATTTGGTCAATGCGTTCATTTACCAAGTGTTTCTTTTTAAGGATACTCCATAATTCCTCGAATTTATGAGCGTAATGATCTTTTTGAAAATACATATGACTTTGTCCAGTATTTCCATTGATGATTGTGTCAAAATGAGTATCTGCACTCATGTATTCAATAAGCAAGGATTCTAAATGCAGTGTCGCCGATTTATGAAATTCTTCATCTGTAATAATATTCATTTGCTTTAGGTAGTTTTTATCATCACTTTTTAAATGTGTCTGCATACGTGTAATTGCATTGGAAGTTTCACCAATATACACATTATGTTCATCATTTAATACATATACAATTGGCCAGTTTTTCATAAATGCATTATTTGTTAATGCATTTACGGAATCCATTGTAAACGCATATTGATTTACTTTTATCTTACTAGAGCTCATTGTACTTCTTCGAACTACCTTTCGCTTTTTCGATTGGATATTTAATTGCATTTTTATCTATTTTATCATTCATGATTTCTGTAATGTTCATATTTAAACTATCTGCCAATTGAAATGCATAGCATAGAACATCTGCAAGTTCTTCAGCAACATGTTGTTTATTGAAGTTATCATTGTCCCATTGAAAACATTCAAGTAATTCAGCACTTTCAATCACAATAGATTTTGCTAAGTTAGCTGGTTGATGATATTGATCCCAATCTCGATCCTGATTGAATTTTCTTAGTCTTTCCATGATTTCATTCATATGGATACCTCCGTTTGTTTAAAGTGTTTCACTTTTTGTTTCGCAATAGAGTAATAGGTGTAAGCAATTGCACACCCGCAAAGTACATCACTAGGATGATGCATTCCATACATTACTCTTGAAGTTGTTACAAGTAATATATAGATAACAGATGTTGTAATTGCTGTTTTTTGATGTTTCTTGAAATAGAATGAATAGCATAATGTTAATGTTGCCCAATTACTGTGACCTGAAGGAAATGATTTTGTAGTATCACTATTTTCAAAATAGGTCTTAAAATCATTGAAGTTTAATTCGAACCAAGGTGTGTAATAATTTGAGTTATCTAAATTTGCATATGGACGAACACGACCCCATAGCATCTTAAAGAGTTCAACTGTGAGCAAAGCAGCAAGTATCGTGAAAATAACAATCCAAGCAGTTTTGACATATGCATCTAATTGCCTCCATTTGATACAGGCAAAGATGATACACAAAGATATGATGATATGTAATACCATGCCAATACCTGCAAGTGCCTCATAGAAATAGTAACTAGTAATGAAAAAGGATACTGTACACATAAGCATGGTTAGATATTGAAACTTTTTATTATTGGTCTTGAAGTAGTGTACATAAAGTATCGTAGTGCTTAGAAATAGTAGGTAGCAACCAGGCAAGTAAGTGAACTTCTCAAAGAAAGCACCATAGATATTTCCCGGGTGATAAAGCAGTGTACACAATTGTTGATCAAAAACTGTGAAGATACTTAGTAACACTAGAAAGACAAAGATTTGTAGTTTATATTCCTTGAACATGATTTGTAATGTTTGTTTCATAAATGTATTATACATGATTTCGAGTTGTGATACATAAATAAAAAAATCCCACCTATGTGGGATATGATTTACGCAATTTTTGTGCGTGTAGTTTTAGCTTGTGGAATCAGTTGATATACAGCTCTTGCAATAAAGAAATCCACCATTGAGTGAACCACTGTTCCTACACCAACTAAACCAAATACAACATAGTAGAAGTTATCGACAGGTTGTCCATTTAAGTAGAATGGAAGTACAACAATTACTTCACAAATTGCATGAATTAATGATAATACAAAGAATGCTAGTACACATTTTGTAGGGTTGTATAAAGCTTCTGGTTTTTTAGCAAAATATACAGCACCTAGTAAGGCAAAGACGATGTGTGAACCTGCTCTAGCAACAACGGTAATTGGAAATCCGCCAAGTAAGAAACCAATTGTTGTACCAATAGCGACCGCAACAGTAACTCCTGGTGAAATAAACATTCCAATCATGATGGCAACATGACTAGCTAATGTAAATGAAGCTGGCTCAATTACAACTTTAATTGGTGAAAACATAGGAATCACAATTCCTACAGCAATTAGCATTGCTGATATAACCATTTTTTGAATTGCTTTTGATGATGAATTCATAATATATTCTCCTTCTGTAAATATAAGTGTCTTGACACATTATATCGGTATTTTTACTTGAACACAATACGATTTACTAAGAAAAATGAAGTAAGCGGTTTCACTTTTAAGAAATCAAAAAATCAAAAAAATAGTTATGTGTTACAATATTTGAATAACAGAGAGGTAGATTATGTTTAGTAAATTAGTAAATTTTAGAGATTTAGGGGATATCAAAACAATTGATGGAAAACGTGTCGCAAAGCATCGTTTGTTGAGAAGTGGAGTACTATATGAACTTCCAGAAAATGAGCAAAAAGAATTGTTAGATACATATAAACTAAAAGCAATTGTAGATTTTCGTGGGGATGATGAAATTGCAAAAAATCCAGATGATGTATTATCTGGAGTAAGTGAATACCATATCAATATCATGGAGAAAGATGTTAAAACAACATCCCAACAAAATTTAATGGATCAAATGAATACAAATGATTCACATGGTTTGATGCAAGGATTGTATCGCCAATTAATTGTGGATACATTTGCACAAAAGCAATATCGTAAGTTCATTGACGTATTGCTTAAACAAGATGAAGGATCTGTATTGTTTCACTGCCAAGCAGGAAAAGATCGTACTGGAATTGGGGCAGCGATTATCCTAACAATTCTTGGTGTATCAAAAGAAGATATCTTCACAGATTATTTAAAAACCATTGAAGGACGTAGAGAGGCAAACGAACAAATGGCACAAAAACTACGTGAAGCAGGAAAATCTGATGTTGAAGTAGAACGCTTTTTAACACTTATGTCAGTTAGTGCAGATTTCTTAGAAGCGGCATATGATGAAGCAGATAAGAAGTTTGGTTCATTTGATCAATACATCACAGATGCATTACACGTAACGAATCAAGAACGTCAAATACTGAAAAATATGTATCTAGTCGATTAATACGTTAGTATTGTTTGAGCGTCTCGATTGAAACCATAAATATACATGTTAGACTAAATATGAGGTCAAAAGACCAGGGATAAATTTAGGAGGAAATATTTATGGCAGACTTAAAAAACAAATTAGATGAATTAAAAGACAAAGCTGAAGACTTTGGAAAAGATGTTTCTGACAAAGCAAAAGAAGCAGCTGAAAAAGTAAAAGATACTGGCGAAGATGTTGCAGATAAAGCAAAATCTTTCGGTGAAGATGTTGCAGATAAAGCTGGAGATGTTAAAGATGCAGCTGAAGACAAAATCGATGAATTGAAAGATAAATTCAAGAAATAGTGGTAAATATCATTGCCCAAAGGGAGTAGAGCTACTCCTTTTTCTTTTGAAATCAGTAGAATAAATCAATGTTTAGTAACAATAGAGTTGTGTTTTTATGGATCATTTTGTTCATGTTAATTTGCGTTGCTTGTCTCATAATACGTATCGTGGTACTTTTGATTCATCAAAACAAAGGAGTGTAACGTATTATGTTTAGTGAGAATCTAAAAAACCTGAGAAAGCAAAATGGTTTTTCGCAAGAGGAATTAGCAAGCAGACTTCATGTAGTTAGACAAACAATTTCAAAATGGGAGAAAAACTTGTCTGTGCCAGATGCAGATACATTAATTCGTCTTGCTGAAATATTGGATGTGTCAGTTAGTGAATTATTAGGTGCACCAGTTAATAATGAAAAGTCTACGGATGATATAGCAATACAACTATCTAGAATAAATGAACAACTCGCAATAAAAAATAGACGCTCACGTCGCATATGGAAAGTTGTTGGTATTACACTTGCAGTAATTGTTTTACTGTATGTTTTTATGATGGTGTTTTTTAGTGCACAATACATTAGTGATACTGATCAAAATAAACAGCAAATAATAACTGAAGAAACAGTAATTATAGATGATTAATTTGCAATATATACTGTTGTTTTGAGGACAATAACCAGTTGTTCCAATCATGGAAATACATATATTTTTCGAGAAGATGAATCGATACATTACAATTTGTTTTATATTTTATATTGACTTTGTGTTTTGATTAATGCTATTATTCATGCAATCAAACCGATGAAGTGGAGATAACGTTAACGTGTGCACTACTAGAGAGCTTGGATGGTGGAAACAAGCAGAACGCAGCCTAGCAAATGGACCACAGAGGGCAAAGTGAAAAGCAAAGATGCTTAGTAGCTTCTGACGTGAATGCTTACGTGAGTAGCAAGAGATGTGATAGCATCTTATAAAGCGCATGTTTTTTTATAAAACATGAAACAAGGTGGCACCGCGGTATAACCGTCCTTGACAAGATTTTTTGTCAGGGACGGTTTTTTGTCGATTAAGGAGAATATTATGAATTTCAATGTATCAAGATGTAGTTGGTGAATGGTTAATGACATGCACTTTTTAAAGATGTAACGGTTTGATTAACATTCAATTAGGAGAAATATATGACACAAATACAAATAGAAATGATACGAGAAAGTAAGAGGTATGCAAAATGAAAGAAGGAAGATTTGGAGAACACGGAGGACAGTATATTCCAGAAGTGCTAATGGATGAAATTCATAAACTTACAGATTTTTATGAGAAAGTAAAACATGATGATACGTTCCAACAAGAACTAACAACACTACTCAATGAGTATGCAGGTAGACCAAGTTTGCTGTATGAGGCAAAACGCATGAGTGAAGATCTTGGTGGTGCAAAAATCTATCTAAAGCGTGAAGATTTAAATCATACAGGATCGCATAAGATTAATAATGTTCTTGGACAAGTTTTACTTGCTAAAAAGATGGGAAAAACAAGAGTGATTGCTGAAACAGGAGCAGGTCAACATGGGGTTGCTACAGCAACAGCGGCTGCGCTTATGGGAATGGAATGCGAGATTTTTATGGGTGAAGAGGATACAATTCGTCAAGCACTCAATGTGTATCGTATGGAACTATTAGGAGCAAAAGTACATGCAGTAACTTCAGGTACAAAAACACTAAAAGATGCAGTAAATGAAACCATGCGTGAGTGGGCAAGTCGGATGGAAGATACACATTATGTACTTGGAAGTGTGATGGGACCTCATCCATTTCCTATGATGGTGCGTGACTTTCAAGCAATTATTTCCAAGGAAATGAAAGCACAAATTTTAGAAAAAGAAGGAAAACTACCCAAAGCAGTAATTGCATGTATTGGTGGAGGGAGTAATGCGATTGGAAGTTTCTATCATTTTATTGAAGATGAGGATGTAAAACTAATTGGTTGTGAAGGTGCAGGAAAGGGAGTTAATACGAAATTACATGCAGCAACCGTGTCATCAAATGCACCAAAAGGAATTTTCCATGGAATGAAAAGTTATTTCTGTCAGGATGAAACTGGACAAATTGCCCCAGTATACTCTATTTCGGCAGGATTGGATTATCCAGGTGTAGGGCCTGAACATGCCCATTTGCATGATATTGGACGGGCTACGTATGTACCAATTACCGATGATGAAGCAGTTGATGCATTTCATTATCTATCAAAGATTGAAGGGATTATCCCAGCAATCGAAAGTAGTCATGCGATTGCATATGCAATAAAGTATGCACAAACATTGTCAAAAGAGGATTGCATAATTGTGAATGTATCCGGGCGAGGAGATAAAGATGTTGCAGCGATTGCACGCTACAGGGGGATTGATCTACATGAATAAAATTACAAATGCATTGCAAAGCAAGAATTCGATAGTTGGATATATTACAGGTGGTGATGGAGGTATCCAAGCAAGTGTAAATCACATACTTGCACTTAGTGAAGCAGGAGCTAGTATGGTGATTATCGGAGCACCATTTTCGGATCCTGTAGCAGAAGGTCCAGTCATTCAAAAAGCAAGTATGCGTGCTTTGAGTAGTGGAATTACAACTAAGGACATGTTTGTGATTGTTAATGAAGTGCGCAAACAAAGTAAGATACCACTGATTTTACAAACATATGCAAATCCGGTGTATATCTATGGATATGATGCATTTTTTAAACAATGCCAGGAAAGTGGAGTTGACGGATTGATTATTCCAGATATTCCTTTTGAAGAATGTGATGAGATTTCTTTGTATTGCAAACAGTACGATGTCACACAAATATTGATGATCTCTTCTTCTAGTGATAAACGAATTACGGATATCGTTAGTAAGGCAAGTGGTTGCTTATATGTTGTAGGTCATGATATATCATCTACGATTCAACAAGTTCGTGAAGTTAGTGAGATTCCAGTGATTATTGGCTACAATGATCAAAGTCGAACATCTTCGAGTCATGTGAATGGAATCGTGATTGATACACCAATCGTTGAGATATGTGAAAAACATGAGAAAGATATGGATAAACAAATATTTACATATGTACAAAAACTAGTAGTATCTAAATAAAACAAAGCAGCTGTGTTTAACATGGCTGCTTTGTGCAAAGAATAAAAATGTTAGATATGTCATAAAATCAAAGAAAGAATAAGATAGTTCTTTTCTATAAGAAATTTACATTTATACAATTGGCGTATATAATAAGGAACGTTATTGTAAAAAGGGGAATACATTTTATGATTAAAGAGTATATAAGAGATATGCGCAATGAGTTCTCTGGCTATAATGCATCCAAGCTAACAAAAGATGTATTAGCAGGGATTACCGTTGCCGCAGTTGCCTTGCCACTAGCATTAGCATTTGGGGTAGCTAGTGGAATGGATGCAGCATCAGGTCTGATTACTGCCATTATGGCATCGTTTATTATTGGAACATTATCTGGTGCATCATATCAAATATCTGGTCCAACTGGAGCGATGGCCGCAATTTTGATTCCACTTGCCTCTAAATATGGAATTAAGGCAGTGCTTGTTGCTGGTGGACTATCCGGAGTAATTTTAATTATTGCAGGACTATTAAAAGCAGGTCGTGTGATTCAGTTTTTGCCCAAACCGATTATCACAGGATTTACTTCAGGGATTGCAGTTATTATTGCGCTAGGTCAAGTGGAAAACTTTCTTGGTGTTACAAGTCATGGAGAAAACGCACTTGAAAAAGTAGTTCATATTTTTACTGATGGATTACAAATCAATATGTATGCAGTGGTAATTGGACTAGCAGTGATTGTCTTAATGGCTGTATGGCCAAAAAAATGGCAGGCAAAAGTGCCTGCATCATTAGTGTCGATTATTGTAATGGTGATTTTACAAATGATATTTCAATTTCCAGTACATATGGTTGGAGATATTCCACAAACACTTATTCATGATATGCGCTTACTGCCTAGTGATTTATTTGGAATTCCATGGGATGTTGTATTGATGCCAGCGATTTCCATTGCGGCATTAGGAATGATTGAAAGTTTGCTATGTGGAGCTGTTGCTGGAAAAATGTCTGGAGAGAAGTTGCGTAATGATCGTGAACTAATCGCCCAAGGAGTAGGAAATGCCTTACTGCCATTCTTTGGTGGAGTTCCTGCAACTGCAGCAATCGCAAGAACAAGCGTTGCAATTAAAGCTGGTGCTTGTACACGAATGACGGGTTGGATTCAAGGACTTGTACTACTTCTATCGATGTTCTTGTTAAGTCCATTTATGTCACAAATTCCAATGGCAGCACTTGCTGGAGTATTGATGATGACGGCATGGCGTATGAATGAATGGGAAAGTATTCGTTATATTTTCTCACATCGATTCAAACAAGCAATAGTAAAATTTAGTGTGACATTAATCTGTACAGTAATCTTTGATTTAACTGTTGCAATTGCGGTTGGTTGTTTTATTGCGATGTTCTTATTTATAGTACGTGCTTCAAATATTGATGTGCAAGTTAGTGAGATTGATCCACTACGTTTTGCTTCAAAAGAAGATTGTCCAACAGATGCACAAGTTGTATATATTACGGGACCTATTTTCTTTGGAACTGCCGAATCATTTGCTAAACAAATGCAACATGCTAAAGGAAAGCATCTAATTTTATCCATGCGTGGAGTAGCAAATATTGATACATCAGGTGTTCAAGAAATCTTAAACTTCTGCAAGGAAAAACAGGAAGCAGGTGGTTCTGTACTATTTTCCGGTGTACAGGATAAAGTGCGTGTATTCTTTGATCGGGCAGAAATTACAAAGCTTGTTGGTGAAGAAAGTTTTTTCTGGGATACAACACAAGCTCTGCAATATCTACAAACAAAATAACGAAAAGAAAAGATTGTTTATGCCTTTCTACCAACAAGGTAAGAAAGAAAAACAATCTTTTTTTGCTTATGCATTTTGAATTAGTGTTAACAAATTCTCGTATGTAGGCTCGCTCACTAATTTCTTTGGATTGTCTTCGTTCATTGTGAAATCCACAAGGCTTTCATAAAAATCACGAAGATTTGCTTTATTGTTTGGTTGAATCGCAATCAAAAACATGATTTGTACTTTTTTTGTGTTCCAACAAATAGGACGATTCAAAATTCCAACCGCAATGAAAGTTTCATTAACAAGTGCTTTGTTTGGATGTGGTATCGCAACTAGGTTGTTTAATTCGGTTGAAGAAAAATGTTCTCTTTCTAGTACTTCTTCTTCAAAGTTATCAGGCAGTTCTTTAACATTGGATAAGTGTTTTACAAATGTTGAGATTGCTTCCTCTTTTGAATTTGCATCAATATTTGTGAAGAATAAATCACTTGTAATCAAATGAGATATCGAACTTGGTCGAGTAACGTGCGTAAATGTTCCGTTGATGGTTGCTAAATCCTTATCTGAAAGAATGTTATTTATATAGTGAACAGGAATAGGAAATGATCCATCAAGGGGGACAGTTGAAAAGATATAGTCATAAGAAGATACATCCATTGTTTTTACTACGTATGATTCAACGATTCGAATCGTATTTATTTTTTGCTCGAAATTGCGTTGCATTTGATATGCAAGTAGTTGAGAAGTTGCTTTTCCTGTATTGCATACAATAAGGATGTTGTATTTGATATTATCATTTGTGCGTTCCAAAGCTAAGATGAAATGCAAGGCAAAATAACTGATTTCATCCTCGGAAACATGAATTTGTAGTTTATCGCAAACACTATGTAAACCAATAGAAGCAAGTTCATAGGCAAAACTATGGTTTTCTTTAATATCATTAATAATCGGATTTTTAATTTGCATATTATTCTCGATACGATTCACAAATGGAATGATGTGCAAGAGTAAGTTCATCTTCAAATCCAAATCATTATAGAAATCGATACGTGTTTGATCAAAAATCGCACGTAATATGGTATTTACTAAAACTTTATATTTATCATCAATTTCGTTTTGGAATTCTTCAAGATTTGCATCAAAATGTTTCTTGCCTGATAAGTGTTGTGATAAATATGCAATTTCGCTTTGTGGCAAAGTTACACCAAAACGTTTTTCTACTTCCTTTTGCAATAACACAGCGGTTTGATATTCAGACTTACTACTTTGTGACTGGATCGTTCCTTCATTGAGTTTTACTACATTGTTGGTTTTTAAACGTTCAATTGCAATTAGTAAATGAATCACTAAACTTTCTAAAGCGACATCGGACATTCGTAAATTCTCAGTAATTAAGACTTGTGAAATGACTTCGTTAAGCATCGTCTTATATGAATCATTATGAATTGAAGCAACAACAAATGTTTCATTTTGGCGTCGTTTTGTATATTGTTCTGCCATGGCTAGTCGAATGTTTCTTTCACTACCTTTAATTTTAATTCCATAATTTGGTTTAGAAATAATTTCTAAATCATTTTTTATTAGAATTTCACGTACTTTTTTAATGTCCATTGCCAAACATGATTGCGAGATAAACAAACGATTTGCTAGATCTAATGTTTTGATATATTCGTGTGAATACAGCAACTTATCCAAAATATATGCAATACGTTCTTCAGGTGTGGAAGGTAAGTAATCATGGTTCGTTTGTAATGCTAAAAATTTATTAAACTTATTTTGGTCATGAATATAAAGTGTACTTCCTACACTTGGTTTTGTTTCTAAAGTTGCACCATTGACTTGTAAGATAATTTTCAAATCTTTGGTATTTCGTTGAATCGTTTTTGCACTAACATTCAGTATGCCTCCTAACGTTTCATTTGTTAGTGATGTATCTGCTGACATTAGCTCGCGTAAAATTTGTTCCTGGTATTTGTTCATATAATGTCCTCTATGTTATTACCATCATACCATTGCAATCACAAGAAGTGTCCATAAGATTTTCGAAAATTAAGAAAAAGCGATGAATAA
Organism: Breznakia sp. PFB1-19; assembly: GCF_029893935.1. Lineage (NCBI taxonomy): Bacteria > Bacillati > Bacillota > Erysipelotrichia > Erysipelotrichales > Erysipelotrichaceae > Breznakia > Breznakia sp. PFB1-19. The sequence goes on along the minus strand of NZ_JARXXJ010000006.1, from coordinate 112,388 downwards.
AGGGTTTTTCATATGTTTAAATTTGTCCACAATAAAACTGGACAAAGAGAACAACGACATAAAAAATGTTACATGCTATAACTGGAAGTAGATAAAACACAAAGGAGGTTTACATGAATATTTTATTAGTTTGTGCTTGTGGAGCATCTACGAGCATACTTGTCGAGGCAATGAAAAATGCATTGACAGAAAGTGAAGCGGATTGGTTTATTGAAGCGAAATCCATTCAAGAAGTAAAAGAAAGTGTGGGAAAGTATGATGTTATCTTAATGGCGCCACAAATTCGTTACCAACGAAAAATGTTGGAAGAAATTGCAGCACCATACGATATTAGAGTACTTGACATTGACTCTGTTGCATATGGGACATGTAATGGAGAAAAGATTTTGAATTCCGTCCGTAGTTTATAAAATTAAAGAGGAGAATATAATATGACAGGGTTTTTTAATAAGCTAGAGGCAAAACTGATGCCTGTAGCAAATTTCTTTGGTCAACAAAGACATCTATTGGCAATACGAGATGGTGTTGTATCAGCAATGCCACTTACGATTATTGGAAGTATATTTCTTATATTAGCGTGTCCACCAGTGAGTCCAGAAAATATGCCGGATATTCCATTACTTGGAGATTTCTTACTTGCTTGGTACAACTGGGCAAATGCAAATATGTCAGCAATTTTAGCACCATTTAGTGCAACGATGGCTATCTTATCGTTATTTGTATGTATGGGTTCAACATACTCATTATCATCACATTACGGAAAGAAACCATTAAACTATATAATTGCAAACGTATCGATTTACATTCTTGTTTGTGCACCGGTTACAGATGGTGCGATTCCAACTGCAGCATTTGATGGAAAAGGGATTTTGCTAGCTGCATTTGTTGCATTGATTGGTACAGAAATTATGAATTTCGTGGAAAATAAAGGTTGGACATTTAAAATGCCAGCAGGAGTTCCACCAATTGTAGCAAACTCATTTGCATCATTATTCCCATTTGGAATTAACTTAATTTTATTTTATTCACTGAGTTTGATTTGTCAGGCAACAACTGGACAATTATTACCAGATGTATTCTTTAACTTATTTAGTGGAATTAAAGCGAGTGTAGATAACTTAATTTCAGTTACATTGCTTACTGGAGTTGAAAACTTATTATTTGGATTTGGTGTTCACCCAACAACGGTGGTTGGACCAGTTCTAGATCCATTAGAAGCGATGAATATTGCAGAAAATGCAAACTTAGTTGCTAACGGATTACAAGCAACACAAATTTATACACAACCATTCTGGGCATTCTATGCTGCACTTGGTGGAGGAGGAGCTACTTTAGGATTAGCAATTCTTACACTTAAGGCAAAATCAAAACAAGTAAAAGATGTTGGTAAGGTTGCTTTTATTCCATCATTGTTTAACATTAATGAACCATTAATCTTTGGATTACCAATTTTCTTAAACCCAATTTTAATCATTCCATTTATGATTGCACCAATGGTAAATATTGTAATTGGTTGGTTAGCTACTGCATCAGGGTTAGTAAATATGGCAACGATTGCAGCTCCATGGACATCACCTGCTCCAATTGGTGCAATGATTGCAACATTAGACTGGAAAGCATTTGTGCTTGTTATTATCATGCTACTTATCAATATGGTGATTTACTACCCATTCTTACGTATGTTTGATAAAGCAAAATATGCGGAAGAGCAAGTAGAAGGAAGTCCAAATGCAGCAACTGAGTAAAACAACAGAAACAGCATTTGGCTTAATCGCTAAAGCAGGTGAAGCAAAAAGTTATATCTTTGAAGCGATGTTTGCGGCAAAGGAAGGACGCTTTGATGAGGCATCAAGCTTAATTGAAAAAGCGGATGTTTTATTAACTGAAGCACATCAAATTCAATTTAAATTATTATCAGATGAATCAAGCGGTGCAAATGATGTGGAAGTTAACTTTATTATGGTTCATGCACAAGATCATCTAATGACGACGATTTTGGCAAAAGAATTAATGATGGAAATTATTGAAAATAAAAAAGAAATATTTGAACTGAAGGAGAAAAAGTGATGAGACAAGTACCAGATGGTTTTCCTAAAGATTTTCTTTGGGGTGGAGCAATTGCAGCAAATCAAGCAGAAGGTGCTTACCAAGAAGGAAATAAAGGATTATGTGTAGCAGATATCTTAAAGGTTCAAGATAAAGGGGATTTGAAAAAGAAATCAAATAAAGAAACAACAATGGCAGACATTGAGTATGCTTTACAAGATACTACAGGATACTATCCAAAACGTTATGGAATTGATTTCTATCATACATATAAAGAAGATTTAAAACTATTAGCCAAAACAGGTATGAATTCATTTCGTACATCAATTAACTGGGCAAGAATCTTTCCAAATGGTGATGAAGATGAACCAAATGAAGCAGGTTTACAGTTCTATGATGATCTTATTGACGAGATGTTAAAAAATGGAATGGAACCATTAATCACCTTGTCGCACTACGAGATGCCACTTCATTTAGCAACTACATATAATGGATGGTATAATCGCAAAACTATTGATTTTTTCGCAAAGTTTTGTGAAGCATGTTTCAAACGCTATAAAGATAAAGTAAAATATTGGATTGTCGTAAATCAAATCAACTTGATTCAACATGAGTCATTCAATCATTTAGGTATTCCAGAAGATCGTGTTGAAAACTTAATAGAAGCAAAATACCAAGGTGTACATAATGAAATGGTTGCTAGCGCACTAGCAACAAAGATTGGACATGAAATTAATCCAGATTTCCAAATTGGTTGCATGGTTTATAATGGATTAGCAGAACCATTAACGTGTAAACCTGAAGATGTACTTGCTAATTTACAACATAACCAAATGGAGTATTTCTTCTCTGATTTATTAATGAGAGGTGTGTATCCAGGATATGCATTGCGTTATTTTAAGGAACAGAATATACACTTGGATATTCCTGAAGAAGATGAAATTTTGCTAAAGGAAAATACAGCAGATTTCTTCTCGATGTCATACTACTATACGATGTGTACATCGGCAGAAAGTTGGCGTACAAAACAAAATGATTATGGGTTAATTAAAAATCCTCACATTGAAGAAAGTGAATGGGGATGGGGAATTAATCCACTTGGATTACGTACGGTATTAAATTACTTTTGGGATCGTTACAATAAACCAATTATCATTGCGGAAAATGGTTATGGAACTTTTGATACGATTAATGAAGATGGAACTATTACAGACGATGCGCGTATTCATTATCTTGCGACACACGTAGAAGCTATTCGTGAAGCGATTATTGATGGAGTTGATGTTGTTGGATATTTCCCTTGGGGACCAATTGATATCATTAGTTGTTCATCAAGTGAAATGAAAAAACGTTATGGATTTATTTATGTAGATCTTGATGATTATGGTCAAGGAAGTGGAAAACGAATCAAAAAGAAAAGCTTTGATTGGTATAAACGCGTAATTGAGACAAACGGAGAAGACTTAGGATTATAAACACACAAAAAATATTAGAAGTGATTTACATTCTTATAGTTCTGTGCTAAATTACTTCATGTTAAGACAAGTTAAAACCTACCCAGGATAACCTTGCAGTTATTTTGGCGTAGGTTTTTTTGATAGAGGAGAGAACATGAAAGATATAAAGGCATGGTTGGTATTATTTGTTGCTGTAATGCTACTTGGATTAGGATGCACCTTATTTGTTGGTGCGGGATTAGGTAGTGATGCGATTACGGTATTTAATGAAGGATTACATAAGAGTTTACATGTATCCTTAGGTTGGGGATCACGTATTACAAGTATTATTTTTATTGCGATTGGACTTCTTGTGGCACGCGATAAAATGGGTTGGATGTCGATTATTTATAATGCATTGGCAGGATTTGCCATTGATTTTTTCTGCAGTATCATTAGCATAGAACAACTTGGACAAATGGATGTTGCAATTAAAGTCATTATCATTATTTTGGCACAATGTATTTTATGTGCATCGTATGCATTATTGATTATTTATAAGCAAGGAATGAATCCATTTGATGCAATCGCATATTATATAGAAGAGAAAACGAAAATCAGTTTTCGTATCGCGCGAATGGGTGTTGACTTCTTTTTAGTTGCAGTCGGATTTATGCTTGGTGGAGTTGTTGGTGTAGGAACGATTTTCTGTTTCTTAACAACAGGTCCATTGGTGGATCGTTATGTGTATTTGTTTAGTAAATTCCAGAAATAAATTCTAGGAAGAACTGTTGTTTTATAGTTGTATGTGACTATACTATATATAGATAAGGAGTACGTGATGCAACTACCAACAGAAAAAGACATGGAAGTCTTTGCACAATCTCATGAAATAGAACCAAATCAAAATACGATGATTGCTTTTCGTACCTTTGGTAAAAAGAAAAGCCTGTTATCATTTGTGATGCAACAAGATCATCAATCTTCATATTATGAAGAAAGACCATATAAACTTGTGGTTGGACCAGATAAAATGGTTTTAGCAAGTATTGATGGAAATGAATCTTTTGTGTATTACAAAGTGCAAATGGATGATTTTCAAGTAAAGAAAAAACACTATAAAATAGAAGTGAAGTTTTACTATGAAGGAGAAGTTGTACAGTTCTTTGTGATGATCGATGGAGCAAAAGAGATGCTTTATAGTAGCAAACATTTGGCTTACATGATGCAATCAAATTGGTGCAATTATATAAGTAAGTAGAACAAGAGGGGCATATTGCCTCTTTTTTGTTGTATAATAGCCATATGCAAATACTTACAGGAAAGCAAATGCATGAAGTTGACCAAATGGCTATTGATGGGGGAATTCCAAGTCTTCAATTGATGGAACAAGCAGGGGATGCACTATTTGAAGCTTTCGTGCAAAATGTTGAGAAAACGGAAAAGATTGTCATTGTGTGTGGAGGAGGGAATAATGGAGGAGATGGCTATGTGCTTAGTCGTCTACTTTATGCAGCAGACTATGACGTATTTATCTTTCCGATAGAAACAGTGAAATTAAGTTTAGAAACACGCATGAATCGCGAGTCATGTGTCGTTGCAGGTGTACCATTTATCGATACATTTGAAGAGGCAACACTACTTGTAGATTGTATTTTTGGTACGGGCTTGGATCGTGAAATCCAAGGTACATATAGAGATGTAATCGAGCAGATGAATGCATCAGAGAAACACATTATTGCCGTTGATATTCCTAGTGGAGTAGATAGTGCAACGGGCAAGGTGTTGGGTGTTGCAATTCAAGCTCACGAAACCTATACCTTACAAACTGGGAAAATCGGTTTATATATTTATCCAGGACGATTGCATGCAGGAAATGTCCATATCCTTGATATCGGAATTCCTGAGATGTATATACAATCGATTCACCCTAAAACACATTTGATTGCCAAGAAAGAAATGGTAGATTTCCTACCAGATCGTTTTATGCATTCCAATAAAGCGGATTATGGAAAGGTATTATGTGTTGGTGGAAGTATCCACATGAGTGGAGCAATCACAATGGCTAGTTTAAGTGCATTACGTAGTGGTGCAGGAATGATGACTTGTGCTGTACCAGAAAGTGTACGTGAAGTGATTGCGACCAATGTATTTGAATCAATGATTATTCCATTACCAGATGTAGCAGGGATTATTGCACCTAAAGCAGTCGATGAACTACAAGCACAACTAGATCCATATGGTGTAATCTTAGTTGGTTGTGGAATTGGACGAAGTGAAGCTGTGGTTGATATGGTAAAAATGCTTCTTGATAGTAAAAAACCATTAATTATTGATGCGGATGGTCTATGGGCATTCCGTCAAATTCAAGATCAATATACAGACCGTGAACATGTAATATTTACACCACATCCAAAAGAATTCGCAGATATTATGAATATTACCACGAAAGAAGTGATTGATGATTTTCTTTATTGGGGTAAGAAGTTCATGGAGAAATTTCCAAAGGCAACACTTGTCTTAAAAAGTGAAACAACACTGATTTTCCATAAAGATGAAGTATGGATTAACACCTATGGAAATAATGGCTTGGCAAAAGGTGGAAGTGGTGATGTGCTTGCTGGTTGTATTACGGGTTTGTATGCACAAAATGAAGATACTGCTAAAGCTGCAGTGTTGGGTGTATTTTTACATGCATATGCTGGAGATAGAGTAAAAAAACGAAAAAGTGTATTCTCGTTATTACCAACAGATGTATTAAAGGAAATACAACAAGTATTACGGAAATTGGAGGAACATAGATGATACAAATCTTATCCTTATATCCATACCTACAAAAAGTAGTACGTGGAAAAACAGATGAAGATGGACAGTTTTATAGTGAACATATTACCTATCAAGTGATGGGTGATGGTTTGCAATGTCAATCATACATACAGCAAGAAGGGCTTGCATGCAAACAAATGATGATGTTAGCTAGTGATGCCACCAAATTTGTGGATACTGCTAACACTGAAGTTCTAGAAATTACTGCTCACAATAAATTACAAGTATCGATGTATGAAGATGATACATTGCTGCATAGCATGACAGAACATGAAATGGAACTAGATGATTCACAGATGCAACTGTATCGTATGCTAGCACAAAGTAAGTTACAAAAAAGTGATATCGCGATTATTTGTGATGCTCAAGATGCAAGTGCAAATCAATTAGAGTATTTAAGTCAAATGTGTAAAGAACATGTCGATATTCTTGTAGGAGTATTACCTGTAGAGAAAGTTGTACATCAAGATGTATATTACAATGTACTTGTATTTGATTTTGATGAACTTGCACATATATACGAAATTGATGCTTTGGATCAAGATAAGATTCAAGCACTTACAACAGAACTGCATAAATATGCGAGAATTATCGTACTCGCAATGAAAAACAATCGCATTATCGTGAGTGTTGAAAATCAAATGTACTATGGTTCATGTGCAGTTAAAGATGAAAGCAATCAGAGTTATCTAGGTGCGATTGCATCAGGTATTGCAATATGCTACGAGAATGAAGGAGATATTACACGCTTTATTCAAGAATGTCTTGCACGTAATGTGGCAAGTAGCTTAAGTAGCGGAATCTTTGCAGGTAGCAAGGACACTGTAGAACAAATCAAAAGCAAAATTGTTTGTGGAAAACTTGAAAAGCGATGAAACAAGATTTATGGTGCTATCTAAAAGCTGAATAAAAATCAGGCATAGCTGGAAATGAAATGCTGAAGATAAAGATGTATATATAGAAATTGACGTAAATTATATGTTAAAGTGTGTATATTATGTGTGCGAAGTTAAGAAACAAAACGTTTGTTTTTTTACTTTGCACTTTTTTTATAAAGGAGACTATTATGCAACAAATAATTTTAGATTACTTGAAAGAAAAAAAGATGATAAATTTAGAAACTAATTCTATAGCTATCAATAAACTCTTAGTAAATGGAGAAGAGGTTATTCTTACCGGAAATAAGTTAGGCTTAATTATGTTAGCTGACTATATATTAGATGTTGCCTTATCTAAAATTGATGGATATCATATCCATCTAGATAAGGAAAACTTCCTTGATGAATCTAATAAAGAATTAGTTATAGAATTGGAAAAGAAAAGTGATTAGAGATACGATAAAATTCTAATTACAGAGAGTGAAATGTTGTAGGAACTTGTTATGACTTTGGTGTGAAATTCCTATGTAATTTAAGAATTCAATAAAATTGCCTAAGTTTTTTTGATACAAGAAAAAATTCAGTTGATGTATCCAAGCAATAGAATTAATTATAGTCAATATGATTATGATGATAAACACTATAAAGAATTAGATTTTGATATTACAAAAATTTACTTCAATAAAGACATAATAGATGATGAAGTTAGAAAAATAATTTATATGATGAAAGGTAAAACATCATCTTTATTAGAAATCAAAAAGAAGGAGGATGTACAATTTTTCATTTCAGTTGTTATAGAAATTTGGGATAAAAATACTCCATCTATTTCACTTGGAAAGGATATGCTGTCTTTTGCAAATACTTTAAATGTAGAATATGATTTTGATATGTATGTTTACGATAATTTGTAAACAAGGCTAAGATATTAGGCGCTTTTCTATAGGAGAGTGTCCATTACTATTTCTTTTGAAATCTTAAGATTTTTTGGATAGGGTTCGGGGAAAGTAACAGTAGATGAAAGAAAGTTTACAGAATATGCATTAGATCAATCTAATTCAAATGGAAAAAGTGAAATATTAATTCATACGGATATGATAAAACAAATGCAAGTAATTTATCAAAAATATATCAAACGCAAGCACAGTAAAAATATGCATCTGGTGACTTTGTAACTGGAGTTAAAGATTCTTATGGTCAACGAGTTACAATAAATATAGACATAGATGGAATTGATTCGGCAGCAGGTAAATCTACAATTAATTACTCCTTTTGCAGGATTTGGAAAGTAGGTATTATATGAAATATAAAATGTATTCTAAAATTAGGCTTACAACAGATAGATACAAAGATAATGGAGTTGGTAAAGGAACTTGTGGAATCATTATGAATATTTATGATGAAACAAGTTTTGAAGTTCATTTTTTAGATAATAAAGGTGAAACAAGCAATATATATTTTGCGGTAACAGAAAAGGATATAGAATTAGTATAAGGGCAACATGAAGTTGGACACTTTTTATAGAAAGTGTCAAATTATAGAAAGTGTCAAATATTAATATAATTTGAAACTAGGTTTTCTTGGATAGGGTTCGGAATATGTTGATTTAGATAAGAAGCCAGTAGTAGAAAATTCAAAATTGAAAGCTGTTGTTGAGGATTTATACAGAGATCAAGATAATCCTAATAGTATTGGTAACGGAATAACTATGGATACTGTAAGAAATAAAAATGCTACAGGCAAGCCAACTTTTTTGGAAGGTTTCATATTCAAAAGCTGAATGGTTATTTAAATGTATTGAACAAGTAAAAAAATGAAGGTGAGTTAAGCCCATAAGACTCAATAATAACAGATGCATTAATTAATGATATTATCAATGGATTGAGTGGAAAGTAGGTAATAGTAATGTATGATTATAAAAATGCAATAGAAATTCTAATTGAAAATATACCTGAAATGAAGGTGAAATATGAGAATGATAGGGATTATTATGAGGGTCTTCCCTATGTATTCTATGAAACTGAATTTGAAAAGTTTATAGTTAATCAAATAAAGAACGAAAATATTGAAATGCTTAAAAAAATATTTACCTTTATTGAAAATATGTTAGAGAAAGGGGATAAAGAAATTAAGAGTTTAATTGAAGTTTCTATTATAGAAAGTTTGACTTATGAACAAAGTTTTAAATTGTTTTTTAAGTATGTAGAAGAGTGTTTTGGTATATTGACAAAACAAAGTTTTAACAGAATTAAAAATATTTAATTAGCAACTCATATAGTGTAATATGTTTTATCCTTCTAATGTGTCGTGTGGATAGTCGGTTGACAAGGACAATATTTATATATGTTAGAAAAAGGAGATTTAGCAGTGTTAGAGAAATTAATCACCAACAGTTGCGTTGGTTACTAGAAGTGTTAGAAACGGATCGTGTAAAAGGTTAAAAGAGATGAAAAAATGTGTAAGCATGTGAAAAGGTGATAAATAAAAGGAGTATTATGAGCAAGAAAAGTATTTTTGAATTTGTAGAAGGTTTAAACGTGAGTCCAACATATCTCGCCAATAGAGATCAGGTTCTACAGTATACAAATGAAGATATGAATTTAAGACTGGATAATGATGAACAAGTGTATATTGCAGTTTTTGACATTCCTATTGAAAGTGGTATTGTAGGATTTCAAACGCAAAGCTTAACCCTTGTTTTTGGACTGAATACACATTTGTATCATGGTAGTGGTTCTGTTGTTGTGGGGTTAGAGGAAAGAGATCCTGTAATACGCGCAATGCAATCAGTTTTGATTAGTAGTCATCAAGTTCTACCATATATGAAAAAAACAGACAAAACAGACTTTTACAATAGTGACAATGTTAGAGTTTATTTAAAAACTGAAAAGGGGATTTTCTTTAAAGAGTTATCGGATAAGGATAATAAGATTGACAAATTTCTCTTAGGTATGATGTATCATGTGCTAAACGCTATAACTGAAACGGGTGGCATTGAAGGAAGCATATCAAACTAATGGATTACTTTGACTTCACTCTTTTCTTTTCTGTAAGGCTAAATATGATTGGTTTTATAGAGTAATCAAGATTGTTTAATGATTGGAGAAAGTTTATGGAAAAATGGATAAAATGGTCACCTGTGTCAATAGAAAAAGGTAGTTATGTAGTTGATGAATTGGTTCAAAATACGAAACATACGAAGATAGTTTTACGAAAAGAGGAAATGCTAGTAGAAATATTATTTAATGGAATTGTACTAGGACTTAGAAATGTCGATGAAGGACAACGGATTAATACAATCATGGCAAATCAAAAATTACAAAATGATAGATACTATTTTTCGGACTGGCCATTTTACAAAGTAGAAAACTCATCATTTGCATCTTGGCTAGAAAAAGAAAGTTGTGGAATATATACAGTCGATGAAATTATACATATAGTTATAGTTACTATTGATGATGTAATCGATATATTGACAACTTATGAACCAGATATAAAAGTCATTCATTCATGAGTGTAACTTGAAAAACGATGAAACAAGATTTGCATGTTAGAGATATCTTAATATAACATAAGTAAAAAGGAGCTTCTATCACGACTGTTTTTTTGAAACCCTTTTCAAAAAATGTGAAAAAATAGCATAAAGTTAGATGAATACTAACTTTGTGAAGGTTTTCGCAAATGGGTTCTACATTCAACAAAAACGTGGAAAGCCCTTTTTTTTTCAACTAATTAGTACTATAATGGTTTATGCTAAGACTGTTTAAAGGAGGACATAACAAAATGGCAAAAAATTTCGTGTCTATGGACGGAAATACAGCTGCTGCATATGGAGCATATGCTCTTACTGAAGTATCTGGAATTTATCCAATTACCCCATCTTCACCAATGGCCGAAGTAACTGATACTTGGTCAACTCAAGGTAAAGAAAACGTATTTGGACAAAAAGTGAAAGTTAGTGAGTTACAATCAGAAGCAGGTGCTGCTGGTGCAGTGCATGGTGCGCTTCAAGGTGGAACATTGTCAACTACATACACTGCTTCACAAGGTTTATTGTTAATGATCCCAAACATTTACAAAATGACTGGGGAATTATTACCAGGTGTAATCCACGTTGCTGCTCGTGCTTTAGCGAGTCGTGCACTTAATATTTTTGGAGATCACCAAGATGTTTACGCATGTCGTCAAATCGGATGTGCAATTCTTGCTTCACACTCTGTGCAAGAAGCAATGGACTTAAGTGGACTTGCACACTTGGCTGCAATTAAAGGATCAGTTCCATTTATCCACTTCTTTGATGGATTCAGAACATCTCATGAAATTCAAAAAATTGAAACAATGGATTATGATTTCTTAAAATCACAATTAGATACAGAAGCATTAGAACGCTTCCGTCAAAATGCATTAAACCCACACACTAACCCTGTGACTCGTGGTGGTGCAGAAAACGATGACATTTTCTTCCAAGGAAGAGAAGCACAAAACGAACACTACGCTGCAATCGCAGATATCGTAGCTGATTACATGAAAGCATTCAGTAAACAAACTGGACGTAACTACGCTCCATTTACTTACTATGGTGCAAAAGATGCAGAACGTATCATTATCGCAATGGGTTCAGTAACTGAAACGATTCAAGAAACAATTGATACAATGAATAAAAATGGAGAAAAAGTAGGACTTATGAAAGTTCACTTATACCGTCCATTCTCTGCAAAATACTTCTTAGATGCACTTCCAAGTTCAGTTAAGAGCATTGCAGTTCTTGACCGTACAAAAGAAATGGGTGCTAGAGAACCATTATACTTAGATGTATTATCTGTATTAAAAGACCGTAAAGACATCACAATTATTGGTGGACGTTACGGATTAGGTTCAAAAGATACAACTGCAGGTCAAATTAAAGCTGTATACGATGAACTAGCTAAAGATGCACCAAAAGAAGAATTTACAATTGGTATCGTTGATGATGTAACAAACTTATCATTAACTGAAGATGCAGACTTTAAAGTTGCTAGTGACTACACTTCATGTTTATTCTGGGGTCTAGGATCAGATGGAACTGTATCTGCAAACAAAAACTCAATTAAAATTATCGGTGATAACACAGACTTATATGCACAAGCTTACTTTGCATATGACTCTAAAAAAGCTGGTGGGGTTACACGTAGTCACTTACGTTTTGGATCAAGTCCAATCCGTTCAACTTACTACATTAACCAAGCTGACTTTATTTCTTGTTCACTTGATTCATACATGTTCAAGTATGACTTACTTCGTTCATTAAAAGATGGAGGAACATTCTTACTTAACACAACATTCAAGAAAGAAGATATTATTAACCAAATGCCAAACCGTATTAAAGTACAATTGGCGAAAAAACATGCGAAATTCTACATCATTGATGCTACAGAAATCGCTGCTAAGATTGGTATGGGACGTCGTACAAACACAATCTTACAATCTGCATTCTTCGCACTTAACGAAAACATTATGCCTTATGACAAAGCAATTGACTTAATGAAAGCAGCTGCTAAAAAATCATACGGTAAAAAAGGTGATGAAGTTGTAGAAATGAACTACAAAGCAATCGATGAAGGTAAAGCTGGTTTAGTTGAAGTAACAGTTGATGCAGCATGGGCAGATTTAAAATCAGATCCATTAACATCTACAACTGGAGATGAATACTTCGACAAACACGTTGCTCCAATTAACATGGCAATGGGATACGACTTACCAGTATCTGCATTTACTAAATACGATCTACTTGATGGATCAATGAGAAACAATGTTTCTTTCTGGGAAAAACGTACAATTGCAACGGAAGTACCAAAATGGCATTCTGAAAACTGTATCCAATGTGGATTCTGTTCATTCGTATGTCCACATGCTACAATCCGTCAATTCTTATTAACAGAAGAAGACATTAAAAATGCACCACAAGAATTCACAACAATTACGCCAATGGGTAAAGGTGTTGAAGAATTCCAATACCGCATTCAAGTTTCACCAGACAACTGTGTTGGTTGTGGACTTTGTGCTGTAGAATGTCCAGGTAAAGGTGGAAACAAAGCACTTGAAATGGTTGATATTCACGAAGTATTACCAGAAGCTCCTTTAGCTGACTACTTATACAAAGAAACTGAACCTAAATTAGGTTACTACGAAACAAATGCTGTAAAAGAAAGTCAATTCATGACTCCTTACTTCGAAGTAAGTGGATCATGTCCAGGTTGTGGGGAAACTCCTTACTACCGTTTGATTTCTCAACTTTACGGTAAAGACATGATGGTAGCTAACGCTACTGGATGTTCTTCAATCTACTGTGGATCTACTCCATCTACACCATTCATCGCTGACAAAAACGGTGAAGGGGTTGCATGGGCGAACTCACTATTTGAAGACAACGCTGAATACGGATATGGTATGGCGCTTGCACAAACATTCAAAGAAGGAACCATTCTTGATATCATGGAAAAAAACATCAACGATGTTGAACCTGAATTAAAAGAAGCATTCCAAGCATACATTGATGCTAACGATAACCGTGATGCACAACGTGCTTGTAAAGATGCAATCGTTGCTGGTGTAAAAGCAAGTAAAAACGATGCAGTTAAAGAATTATTAAACTACGAACGTGACCTAGTTGGTAAATCAATTTGGATCGTTGGTGGAGATGGATGGGCATATGACATCGGATACGGTGGACTTGACCATGTTATTGCTAACGCATTAAACGTTAACATCTTAGTTCTTGACACTGAGGTTTACTCAAACACTGGTGGACAATCAAGTAAAGCAAGTCAAGCTGCAAGTATTGCGAAATTCGCTGCTGGTGGTAAACAAACTGCTAAGAAAGATCTTGGACAAATTGCTATGGCATACGGACATGTATATGTTGCAAGTATTGCAATGGGAGCTAACAAGATCCAAACATTAAAAGCAATTAAAGAAGCTGAAGCTTACCAAGGACCTTCATTAATTATCGCTTACTCTCCATGTATTGAACACGGAATTAAAGGTGGATTAATGAATCACCAAAAAACACAAAAAGCTGCAGTTGAATGTGGTTACTGGCCATTATATCGTTTCGATCCACGCCTAGAAAAACCATTACAAATTGACTTCAAAAACCCAGACTTCGACAAGTTCCAAACATTTATTATGAATGAAACTCGTTACTCTGCATTATTAAAACTTACTGGTGAAGAACACGCAGAAGCTGCGTTTGCTAAAACTAGAAGTGATGCTGAAAAACGTTTCCGTCGTTTAACTGGATTAGCTGAATTCGAATAAAACAAAAGAAAGCTAGATCATCTTAATGAAGTGATGGTCTAGCTTTTTACTATTTCATAAACGAATTAGTTAAAGAGTCGTCGTATGATGATTTATAATTATATTTAGAAAATTCCATCTTAATATCGAAAATGTTCTCTAAATAAAAAGAAAAAGTTGCATTATAGCACATTCTAGTATAAATAACTTCTTCAGTGAATCCAATTTTTTTCAGAACTAAACATCTAAAGAAATATAAATAACAGTAGGATATCTGATACATTTTTCTGTCACTCAGTGGCACAGATTCTGTTGTATTAGCATGAGTTAAGATGTCACGCTGAGTCTTAATGGACATTAAAATAGAGTCATATTTTTTAAAAACGGACGTTTTCGATATAGACTCGAAAATGAGAAGAGCATCATAAGTAAATTCTTTCAAACATTTAAGAAAGGTTACACCATGATTATTGCAATGATTGGTGTTAAAGTGTTTGGTATCATCATCAGTAATTGTTAAAAGTATTTCGTCTTTTTTCTTTTGGGAATCAGCATTTGATGAATTGATGATACTTCTTTGGTATCCTTCTACTAACTGCATGACTTTTATAAATCGATTAGGAGTAACGATATTTACATCAAAATCAAGTAGGATTTGTTCATAAATATCGAAAATGATTTTCTTCTCTGAGTATAATTCATTAAAAGTTTTTACAGTGTCGCCTAAATTCTGTAGATCACTTATTTTAAAGATACGACGTCTAATATAGATTTTGTCATGAAATGAATCTTGATTATATAAATTTAACTCGTATTTAGGATAATTGATATTACCTAAGTATTCATAGTGTTGTTGATTATCCATAAATATCACACTAGTTGTTGTTATCAGTTCTCCGACCATAAGTTCAAATAGATTGATTATTTTTCGAATATAATTATTTAAAGCCTTAATGCTATTGTTGTTATTGAGACTGAATTGCAAGCTGCTCTTAAATGAAAATGAATATACTCCATCTTTAGTTGATGTTAATGGATAAGTACTAAATAGTAAGTTATCATATTCAACATTATGATGAATTGGGATTAGTTCAATTGGGAAATTTGCCATTTGGAATTTTATCAAATCTAAGTTTTCGAATGGATTAAATCCAAAAATATCGTTTCCTTCTGTAAATTGAAGATGCATAGATGTGAATGATAAGTTCGATATATCTGAATTTAATATTGTTTCACTGAAAAATGTATGAGTGGCTTCCAATGTAATATCTTGATAAACACTATTATCACTAGCAAAACTACTATGCTTTGCAGACCTAAAAATGCATTCAAAAGCGGTTACTATTTTATTTTTGGTCCTTAGCATTACCGTTTGGTTTGTTGATTTCATTAATTGCTTTGATATTTCACTTTCAACTCCTAGAAATTTTATTGTAACTATAAGATTTTTATTAATTTCAATAATGCCGTTGTATTCACAATTGGATTCGTTGATTTTAAATATTTTACACGGTTCATATAAATCGATAAATTTTTGATTCATTTGATACTCCTCTCTTTCTAATATTTTAACATGAAAGTAAATATGTAATAAAATACATGCTATACTAATGAAGACGATTATAGATGAGGTGTTTATGATTAAACTAGTATTGAGCGATATGGATGGTACGCTCGTAAAATCAAATTTTGAGATTCCTAGTGAAGTAGATGGAATTTTCAAACAATTATTGGATAAAGGTGTATATTGCGGGATTGCGACAGGTAGATCGTTAGGATCATTAAAACGAGACTTTAAAAAGATTTTTTCTGAACTTACAATTATTGCAGAAAATGGAGCTGTTATTTGCCATAAAGGAAAAATCATTCACTTGGAAACAACAGATACATCAGTGATTCAAAGCATTCGTGCATACATTGATGGACGATATTGTTTAGTTGCTTCGGGTTTAAAGATGGCATACATTGAAAAGGAATTTGCTTTTGCTTTGCCAATTTTAGAGCATCACTTTCCTGCTGTGGAAATGGTTGATGATTTATGCTTGGTTGATGATGAAATTCTTGAAATCTCTATTTATTTGCCAGATGGAAATGCAGAAAGTTTTGCCAAGGAACTTGAACCATATAAAGAAAACTATACAGTTGTCTATTCTGGATCTGATTTTATTGATGTGTTTGCTAAAGACTTAAATAAAGGAAAAGCCCTGCAAAAACTACAAGAATTACTACATATTTCTAAAGAAGAAACAATGGCATTTGGTGATTATATGAATGATTATGAAATGCTTAAAAATGCAGGAGAAAGTTATGCGGTTGCAAATGCTGTAGAACCTGTGAAAAAAGTCGCAAAACATGTAATTGGTAGTAATGATGAATTAGCAGTTATCCAAACGATAAAAGAAGTATTTGAATTGAAGTAGGTGACAAGAATGGTGAAGTTAATATTAAGTGATATGGATGGAACTTTAGCGCGTTCCGATAAAAGCCTACCTGAAAAAACAAATGAAGTATTTGAACAATTGTTGGATCGTGGCTACTACGTTGGAATTGCGACGGGTCGGTCATTAGCAAGTGTACAACGTGATTTTCCAAAGTTTAAAGATCGATTTACTGTCATTGCGGAAAATGGTAGTGTATTATTCCATCAGGGCAAGATGTTATATACAAGTAATATGGATAAAATAATATTAAAAGATATCGCTACACAAATTTTACAGTTAGAAGGAGTTGTACCACTATTTGCAAGCGGTATGGTTACTTATGGTTTGAAGCAATTTAAACATCTTGGACATATCTTTGATGTGTATTATCCAAACATGTTATGGGTAGATACATTTGAAGATATTCAGGATGATATCGTAAAGATGGCAACGTATTTTGAAAACTACAATGCCAAGGATTTTACAGAAACCTTTGAACCATTTCGAAAGTACTGTGATGTTACAATATCAGCGGTAGAGTGGACAGATTTTAGTAATCATGGCATCAACAAAGGTTTTGGTGTAAAAAAACTTACGGAACTTTTACATCTGGAAACATCAGAAGTTATGGCATTTGGTGATTATTTAAATGATTATGAAATGTTGAAAGTAGCAAAAGAGAGCTATGCGATGGAAAATGCACATCCCGAAGTGAAAAAAGTAGCAAAATATATTATTGGTACAAATGATGAAGAAGCAGTGATTCAAACACTTGAAACACTACTTAATACATAAGAAAAAGACAGTTTGACTCAAAAATAATTGAGTAAACTGTCTTTTATGCTTCATGAGGCACATCAATTTCCACTTCTTCATTTTTAATATGTTGAAGTAGAAACTTACCACTACTTAGTTCTTGGATATCTTTAGCTATATCCTGTGTACTACGCAGGGTGTATGTTACATGTTCTTCGTATTGTTTATCTAAGACGATGATTTGGTTGGTACTTAAATAATGATCAAGAATTCCAATGAAATTATAATCAAAGGTGATCATAGAAACAATAGTATCCATTTTCTTTGTGCGAGTTGCATGCTTAATTGCTTCACTTGTACTTTTTGAGTATGCACGAATCAATCCGCCGGCACCTAATTTAATCCCACCAAAATAGCGAACAACAATAGCAAGTGTATCATTCATCTCATTTTTAGTAAGACTATCTAATATTGGTGCACCTGCAGTTCCACTAGGTTCTCCATTATCGTTGCTACGTTGGATTTCATTATGCGCTCCAATCATAAAGGCATAACAGTGGTGTGTTGCATTTGGATGTAATTTCTTGATTTCTAGTATTCTATCTTTTGCTTCTTGTTCGCTAAATACGCGAAATAAGTAACAAATGAATCGACTTTTATCAATCACAATCTCGTGATTTGTGGCTTCTTTTATTCTATACATACACGTATCATATCATTATTTAACTATCCACAGCAACCAAGTGGGTTTTTTCTATCAAGCGGTGTATAATGTGGTAAAATAAACGTAGACGAGGTAGAAACATGAAAAACTATTTAATTGTATGTGATACGACAAGTGCAATGGATTTTGAAATGGCAGATGCACTTGGTGTAGAATTGCTGCCGCTTTCCGTCATTATAAATGAACGTGAATTTAAAGATCTTATAGATATAGATAAAGAAACGCTTTATCGTGAATTAGAAAATGGTGTTGTACCAACAACATCACAACCAAGTATCGGGTATGTTACACAACGCATGGAACAGTGGAAACAAAAAGATTATGAAGCAATTCTAATCTTTACATGTTCATCTTCTTTAAGTGGGGCAAACCACACATACCACATGGTAAAAGAAGATTTAGGTATGAGTAATGTATACATTATTGATACGCGTAGTGTTGCTGCACCAATTCTTGATTGTGTACGCACTGCGAAACAAATGGCAAGTGAAGATAAAAGCGTAGATGAGATTTTACAAGTAATTGATTTAAAATGTAAAAACAGTTTCTCGTATTTATATCCAGAAAGTTTAACGCAACTAAAACGTGGTGGACGTATTTCACCAATTGCGGCAAACGTCGCATCTTTGTTGCGAATTAAAATCTTATTATATTTAAAAGAAGATGGAAGTGTTGTTGATAAGTTTGCAGTAGCACGTACGGAAACAAAGTTGGTTTCTGAAGCAGTGGATAAACTGCGTTCGCTAAATGTAACAGCATTAACGCATAAAGCCTATATCTTACATGCGAATAATATAAAAGGAGCGCAAAAGGTTGAGAAAATTGCCAAAGCGTACTTTGACGATATTGAGTGTGAAATCATTGAACTACCAACAGTCCTAACTTGTCACGGGGGGCTTGGCTGTGTGGCAGTACAAACAACTTTGAAAACAAATTAGAGGAGAAAAGAAAACATGAAAATTGCAGTATTAACCGATAGTGGGTGCGGTTTAACCAAAGAGCAGGTAGAAGCCAAAGGGTTATACTTTTTGCCATTACAAATTATTGATGGTGATAACGTATATTTAGATGGAGTCGATACAACAACTGAACAAATCTTTCAAATGTTAGAAGATGGAAAGATGTTGAAAACAAGTTTGCCACCAATTGGGTTGGTTGAAGAAATGCTTGAAAAGATGAAGGAAGATGGATATGAGCACTTGATTTTCGTGCCATTAAGTGCAGGTATTTCAGGAACGATGCAAGCAGTAAAACTAGCAGCAGATAATGTTGGTTTACCAATCACTTGCTTTGAAATTTATACTACTGCATTTATTCAAATGTATATTGCTGAAAGTGCAAAACGTTTGGTCGATGAAGGATTGGATATCGAAGAAATTAAAACACGTATACAAGCATCTATCGATGATAGTAATACATTTTTAATTGTAGAAAATCTTGACCATTTAGCAGCTGGAGGAAGATTAACGCCAATGGCAGCTAGACTTGGTGGGATGTTAAAAATCAAACCAATCTTAAAGTTAAATGAATCAAGTGGTGGGAAAGTAGATCAACATGCAAAAGTTCGTACGATGTCAAAAGCGATTAAGCAAGCAGTTGATACATTTTTAGAACGCGGAATTGATGATTCATATGTGATTGCAATTTTACATGTAAATGCAGATGAAGCAGGTGTACTGATGAAAGAATTATACTTTGATGCAGTACAAACAGATATGAAAGTATTTGGATTGCTTGCACCAGTTATTGCGGCACATACCGGAACTGGAGCGATTGGATTGCAATATATTAAGAAAGTTTAGGTGATATTCATATGAAAATAGCATTTGTTACTGACAGTGGAACTGGATGGAGTGTAAAAGAAGCAGCTACACACGGTGTGTACAGCGTTCCTTTGCAAATCTCTGAAGGAAATCACGCATATTTAGAAAATGAAGACATTAACGTTGACCAAGTTAACGAATTGATGGAACAAAAGAAAGTGATCAAAACATCACTAGCACCACTTGGACGAATTGAAGAATTATTCACCAAGTTAAAAGCTGATGGATATGAAGCAGTTTTCTGTGTTCCGATTTGTAAAGGACTTAGTGGAACGATGGATGCCATGGAAATGGTCGCAAAACAAGTTGGGCTTATATTCTATGGGTTTGATAATCATGTAACTGCAATAGTTGAAGGATATATGGTAGTTCGTGCAAAGGAACTTTATGAACAAGGAAAAACAATTGATGAAATTATGGATATCTTAAATGAGATCTGTGATACGACGAATACATTAATTATTCCTGATGATTTACAACACATGCGTCGAGGTGGAAGATTAACACCACTTGCAGCAACACTTGGTGGATTTCTAAAGATTAAACCAATCTTACAAATCAATAAATCTACCAAAGGAAAAGTAGATGTAAAAGAAAAAGTGCGAACAATGTCTAAAGCGCTAGATGAAGCTTTAGAGATTATGAAAAAAGAAATTCCAGCTTTAGGTGAACAGTATAGTATTACAGTAACGCATGTGAAAGCGGAAGAATTAGGAAGAAAGTTTTTAGAACAGTGTAAAGAGTATTTTCCAAATGCACATTACAATTTCATTAAGCTTGTAAGTGTTGTTGGAGTACATACAGGAATTGGTTCAATAGCCATTCAATATTTTAAAGAATTATAGAATAATTTGTGTGAGAGTAAAGGAGGTATATCATGAAACAAGATCGTATTGATAATTTAGTAACGATGATTGATGGATACGCCGAAAGCGGAGGGCACCATTTAAATGTAAACGTGTTTACACGCGAGACATTACTTGATGCACAAAAACATCCGGAGCGTTATCCACAACTTACGATTCGTGTATCTGGTTATGCAGTAAACTTCAATAAGTTAACGAAAGAACAACAAGATGACGTTATCAATCGTACAATGCACGAAGGAATGTAAAAGACTGACAGCTTTTCTCAGTAAAAGCTGCCAGTCTTTTTTTTCTATGTTGATTCAATAATTTTCATGTCAATAAACTGCTCATTGATGACGGTAAATAAGAAAAAGGTAAAGAACTATGTAACTATAGAGCTGAAACCGTGCTGTGTGTTTTTGTGACGGTGGAATGGAGGGAAGATAGTTATGTATAAAAGAACACAAAAAATAATTCAAAGAAAAGTGAAAAAAGTAGTGCTCGTTGTCTTTATGGTGTGTATTGCTGCTATTGGGATTATGCAACCAATACAGGCAAATGAAAATACCCAATTAGATGCGATTGTAGGGAAACGTATTTCTGAAGTATTTGCTGATGATGAATTAGGTAAAGAAATTGCATACATGTTGTCAGGACAGTATGACGTAGATTATGTAATCACTGAAGCGAATGTCCAAGGTCTAAAATATGTAAAGATTACGAACAAGGATATTCAATCATTAAAAGGATTAGAGAATTTTCCAAATATTACGACTTTAGTTTTGTTTGCAACGAATCTTCAAGAGTTTCCAAAGGAAGTACTTAAACTAACAAAATTAGAAAGATTAGAGTTGAATTCGAATTTGAATATGAGTGGAGCTGTACCTAGTGAAATTCAAAATCTCACAAATCTAACAAGAATTGAACTTAATAAAACAAGTATTTCGAGTATTCCAGAAAGTATAACAGAATTACAAAATTTAAATCGAATAAATATTACAGGTACATTTATTCAAGAAATGCCAGGTGATTATAGTAAGTTAATAAATCTTGATACATTATATGCATCAAATGCGAAGTTGACTTCTTTACCAAAAGGTCTTACAACTTTACAAAAATTAAAAACCGTAACATTTGTGGGAAATCACCTAACAAATGTAAGTCTTGATGAATATACGTATATTACAAGTATTAATGCAAAAGGATTGGCGAGCCAGTCAAATATATCAGTTGATGATGCAATGATTAAACAAGGTGAAGCATATGAAATTTCTGGATTACCAGTATATCGTACATTTGCTCAGTTACACCACAATAACAATCATGTAATTAAAGTGCATCATGCAACCTATGTAGAAGAAGATACACATCAAAGTATTATGGATAAAGCTACTGATGTTAGCCAAGATGGATATGTAAACCAAGGTGAAATTTTCATACCAAAGGAATTAAACCAAGAAGTTGGTAAATATATCGTTGTAATAAGTGTTGAAGGTGGAGGTTTCCAAAAATCACTCTATTATCACTATTATGATGTTGTTGCTAAACCATCAAAAGTGATTGTTTCATATGTTGATGAACAAGACAATGAAATTATTCAGCCTATAGAAATTGAAGGTTTGCTAGGTGATACATATCAACTTGAAAGAAAAGAGTTTGATGGATATCGTTATAAAGAAGTCATCGGAAATGAAAGTGGTGAGTTTGTTGAGAAAACGACTTCGGTTACATATGTTTATGAAAAAATTAGATATTACAATGTTACATATACTGATGGAGTTGAAGGTGGAATGATCTTTGAAGATGTTATATATTCTGTAGAAGAGGGTATGGACACTCCAGTATATGAAGAAATGATAGATCGAGAAGGTTATACGTTTAAAGGATGGTATCCTAACGTTGAAAAAACAGTAACAAGAGATATCGTTTATGTAGCACAGTGGGAAAAAAATATTGAAGTAAGTAAGCCAGATCCAACAATTCCAAACAATGAAAAACCAAGTATTGTACCAAGTGATCAACAAAATAAACAAGTAGTCACAAATCAACCAAGCACAGGTGTAAACCTTAATGAAACTATGGCGAATTTATATGTTATGGCATCGTTAGCTTTATGTTGTACAGTAATTCTTACGTATAAAAAGATAAAAAACACAAAAAGTCGTTTGTGATAATTGCCAATGTTAAACAGACTATGTATGATTCTTATGACTGAATCAGATAGTCTGTTTTTCTATATTAAGAATTATTTTAAGAATTATTCTTAAAATTATTCACAAATTGAAAAATAGATGATATAATACATTCATATTCAGGAAGGAGGAGCTTTATGTCATATAAGCACTCAAAGCAAAGGGATATGATCTTAGATTATATGCAAGGCATGATTGGTCATGCCAGTGCAGAACAAATTTATGAAGGAATGAATCAAAAAGGCTTGAAGATTTCACTAGCAACAATTTATCGTAATCTAGGTATTCTTAGTGAAATGCAGCAAGTAAAGAAAATTCCAATTGATGGAGACCGCTTTGTTTACGATAAAACAAGTGATCCACATTACCATTTCTTTTGTGAGAAGTGTCATAAATTATACGACTTAGAAGCACCGTTCGACCCGGAATATCATAGCAAATTTACAAACGATGAAGTAGTTGGTCATATCGATTCGCATGAAGTCGTTGTTAAAGGAGTCTGTAAGGATTGTTTAGAAAAATAGGAGGTTAGACAGACATGGAATTAAAAGGTTCAAAAACTGAAAAGAATTTATTGGATGCATTTGCTGGGGAATCAATGGCAAGAAACAAGTATACATACTTTGCACAAAAAGCTAGTGAAGAAGGTATGGAACAAATTGCTGAAATATTCTTAGAAACAGCACGTAATGAACAAGAACACGCAAAATTGTGGTTCAAAGCTCTTCAAGGTGGAGAAATTCACACAACTGCTGATAACTTAAAAGCTGCTGCAGAAGGTGAAAACTACGAGTGGACAGATATGTATGACCGTATGGCAAAAGAAGCTCACGAAGAAGGATTTACAAAAATTGCATTCCAAATGGAACAAGTTGCAAAAATCGAAAAAGGTCACGAAGAACGTTACTTAGATCTTCTTAAAAATGTAGAAGAAGGTAAAGTATTCAAAAAAGATGAAGCAACTACTTGGGTATGTGGAATCTGTGGATATCATGCAGAAGGTGTAGAAGCACCAAAAATTTGTCCAGTATGTGGATTTGGTCAAGCTGAATTCGCAGTGGAAGAAAAGAAATTCACAAACACAAGATTTTCAAACCACAAATAAATCGTGTAAATAACAGAGTTAGCAGAAACGTTAATTCTGTTTTTTTAACTTCATACAAAAAGAGATGTTATAATACAAAAAAAGAAACAATAGATGATTATATGGAAATTAAAAAAATAGATGCAGTACAAATTCCAAATGCAATTGATCTGATTTGGGAGACATTTCTACAATTTGAAGGTCCTGATTATTCGAAAGAAGGAATACAGTGGTTCAAAGATTATATAGACAATAAAGAAATCATGACAAGTGTGGAATTTTGGGGAGCATATAATCAAGATGAACTTCAAGGTGTAATTGCTACAAGGAATAATCGAAAACATATATGTTTCTTCTTTGTGAAAGCGAAATATCATAAACAAGGTATTGGTAGAAAACTTTGGGAGTATATTCGTGATGAGAGTAAAAGTGAAGTCATCACAGTGAATGCATCTCCTTATGCAATTTCTATTTATCATAAATTGGGGTTTGTGGATGTAGCTGATGAACAAGTAACAAATGGTATAAGATTTACACCAATGAAATACGAGTTTTAGAGTGTAAATTATCAGGCAAACAGAATATATCTTATGTTGGATATATGGATGTTTTATGAATATAAATATAAGAGGCAATCATTGCGATTTGCCTCTTATTTTGCGATTCTATCTAATACTTTTGAAAGTTCAGCCATTTTTTCTGCTTGATATTCTTTATCATCGGATTCAAAGCTTTCAACGATACAGCCTTGGATATGTCCAAGTAAAATCTGTTTAGCTGCTTTTGATAGTAATGCTTCACTAGCCAATACTTGATTAACAATGTCGATACAGTACTTGTCTTCCTCAATCATTTTTAATATGCCATCGATTTGGCCACGAGCGGTTTTTAAGTATCGCTCTATTTTTTTATGATCTGCTTGCATGACTAACCTTCAATGGAAGTAACTTCATATCCTGCATCAGTAACAGCTTTGGTAAGTGTTGCATCATCAACATCTTTTGAAAGCGTAATATTTGCTAGATTGTTTGCTAAATCCACTTTTGCTTCAACTCCATCTAGTGCATTTAATGCGTTATTTACGTGACGTTCACAGTTGGCACACATCATGCCATTAATATGGATTACTTTGTTCATAGGTAATCCTCCTTTCTTTTTATCTATTTCGATTGTTTCTGTATGTACTTCATGTTGTTGTACATTTGTGCTTGAGTATGTTGGTTTAAAAAAACGTAGTCGCAATGCATTACTTACAACAAATAAACTGGATAAACTCATTGCTGCTGAACCAAACATTGGGTTTAGTTTTAATTGGAAAGCTGGATAAAATAATCCTGCAGCTAATGGAATTCCGATGGCATTATAGAAGAATGCCCAAAATAAGTTTTGCTTGATATTACGAATGGTTGCTTTACTTAACTGAATACTTGTTGCTACATCCATTAAGTCGCTGTGCATTAGAATGACATCTGCACTTTCCATGGCAATCTCTGTTCCTGCGCCGATTGCAATTCCTACATCTGCTCTAGCAAGTGCAGGTGCATCATTGATTCCATCACCGACCATGGCAACTTGTTTTCCTTGTGTTTGTAATTTGCGTACGTATTCTTCTTTATCTTGGGGTAATACTTCAGCAATGACGGTATCGATATTTGCTTTTTTTGATATTGCGGCTGCAGTTTGTTTGTTATCACCAGTTAATAACACGACTTCTTTACCAAGTTGCTTAATTGCTGCAATAGCTTCGATGCTGCTATCTTTTAGTACATCTGCAAGTGCAATCAGTCCGATGACTTGATTGTTTTCAGCAAAGTACAATACGGTTTTTCCTTCATTTGCAAACTGCGAGGCAACTTGTTGATAAGCATCGATTTGCATTTGGTTTACTTCCATCATTTTTGCATTTCCAGCAAAATAGGTGTTTGTCTCACTACTTGCTTTGATTCCCTGCCCAGCAATTTGTTCGAATTGTTCAATAGGAATCGCTTCGATATCTTGATCTTTAGTATAATTGATTATTGCTTTTGCAAGAGGATGTTCACTTCTATGTTCAAGTGCATAAGCAACAGCATATAAGTGCATCTCATTTTGACTTACAACATCAGTAACTTCAGGTTTTCCTTTTGTTAAGGTACCAGTTTTATCTAAGACGATAGTATCCATTTTACCAACTTGTTCCAAACTTTCGGCATTTTTAAATAGAATTCCTAATTGGGCACCTTTTCCAGTTGCAACCATAATTGCTGTTGGTGTGGCTAGTCCTAGTGCACAAGGACAACTAATAATAAGAACTGCAATACCAATGGATAATGAGAAACTTAAATCATAACCTAGAGCTAACCATGTGATGGTTGCAATAGTCGCAATGGCTATAACGATTGGTACAAATACGGCACTTACTTTATCCGCAAGTTTTGCAATAGGAGCCTTTGAGGCATTTGCATCTTCAACAAGCTGAATGATTTTGGCAATAGTTGTATCTTCACCAACATGCAGTGCTTGCATTTTTATATATCCAGAAACAAGGATAGTACCACCAATTACTTTATCTGCTTCGTGTTTTTCAACAGGAATACTTTCTCCAGTAATCAATGCTTCATCAAGTGTTCCGTTTCCTTCGATAATTTTTCCATCTACAGGAATACTTGCGCCAGTTTTAACAATTAAGATGTCATCTTTTTGCACATCTTCAATGGCAACTTCAATTACTTGATTACCTTTTTGAACAAATGCAGTTTTTGGTGTAAGATCCATTAATTTTTGAATGGCATCATTGGTTCTACCTTTGGAACGGGTTTCTAAGTATTTACCTACCGAAATTAAAGTCACAATCATTGCTGCACTTTCAAAGTATAAGTCCATGTGATATGTGTGAACCATATGCATATCTTGATTTGCTAGACCTTGTCCCATCATGATAATTGCATAAATACCATAAAGTAAAGCAGCACTACTTCCTAAGGCAATTAAGGAATCCATTGTAGGTGCACGATGAATCAGCGCTTTAAATCCATTTTTAAAATAATGGAAATGCATGCTTAGGATGATTAGTGTTAAAAGAAATTGAACCATCGCAAATGTGATTGCATTATGTAATCCATCTAAAAAGGATGGTAAAGGTAAGCCAACCATACTTCCCATGGAAATATACATAAGTACAATTAATAAGTTTACAGAAATCCAAAGTTTTCGCTTTTCCTGTTTTGCTTGTTTAGCAAATTGATTTTCTGTGTTTGTTGTTTGTACTTCTTTTTTCACGCCATAACCAGCGGCTTCAATAGCACCACTGATATCTTGCTCACTAGTTACTTTAGGATCGTAATCAATGAGTAATTTGTTTTGCATTAAATTGACATTAGCTTCTTTTGTGCCTGGTAATTTCTTTACTGCTTTTTCAACATGTGCAGCACAAGCACTACATGTCATTCCGGTTACATCGATTTTTTGTTTCATTGTAACACCTCATTTCTAATACCCCCTAGGGGTGTGTATTTATAATAAAACGGTTTCGATATTTTGTCAACGATTATCCTTTGGGAAAAAATTAGAATAGTGTATAATACCTGTAGGAGATTTTGTGTATGTTGAAAGTTGCAATAGTTGAACAAGAGAAAATTGCTAAAGATGTTATCTTCTTATTACCGAAGATTCTTAGTGATGAATTTACGTTTAACTACTATGAGAAGATTGTGGATTTAGTCAAAGAAGATACTGGGCAATTTGATGTTGTCATTTTAAATGAGGCATACAATAATGTGCGTATTACATCTGCATTGAATTTTGATAAAAGCAATAGTGTGTATATTTACTTATGCCAAGATGGCTATGAAAGTCAAAATGTTAACTATGGACGAATCTTTCGCATCAAGCGTTCGGATTTTGCCAATGAGTTTGTTCGCATCAAAGACATGATCAACATTCGTTTGCGTAAGCATAGTGAATATTTATTCTCATATAATGGAGTCACATTAAAATTAAAATATCATGATATTTATTATGTGATTAAAGAAGAAAAGAACTTGGTATACTATACGAAACGTGGTGAATTCTACGAACGCGGAAGCATGAACAAGAAAAGTGAAGAGTTTGAACCATACGATTTTGTACGCGTAAATAGTGGAATTCTTGTTAATTATGAATATATTTTTAGAATTGAAGGTGATGAAGTAGAATTGCATAACCATGTACGTCTACCAATATCACGCTCACGCAAACCTAAATTACTGCGTTACATTCGCGCAAAAACTTTATAATATAATACAAAAAGCAGCGGTTGCTGCTTTTCTTATGTCTTTGGTAAAGTGAGGCGTAAATCATTTTCTGCTTGATGAATTGCAGCTTTGATTAAAACACTCTGTTGTTTTGAAATAATGATTTTCCCATGTGTTCGTGAAATCATTCCCATATCTTCAAGTTTTGATAGTGTTCGATTGAGTGTACGAATACTACTTGCGATACGTGAAGCGATTTGTTCGCGACTTGCTTCAATCTTGTACGGAAAGTTTTTTGCCTTCTTTTCAACTTGTTCGAGTAAGAATAATAGCAATCGAGTTTCGTTGTCTAAAAACAGGAATTGACGATGGAACTGGGTTTCTTGTCCAAGTACAAGCATTAACATTCCCATGCGCATAAATAACGCATTTATATCGGTTTTCATCCAACTCAGATAATCTTGAGCATTAATTCTTAGGCATGTTGTTTCAGTTGTTGTTCTCAAAGATACATACCGTGTGGCTACATTACTAAATAACTCATAGTCACCTAGTATATCAATCGGACGTAAATCACTGAATGTATATGGAATGGTTGGTACGGACTCATCAACTCCTTCAATTCCACCTTTGATAAGAATGTAGACATCCTTGTTGGGATCTCCCGTATGCATAATAATATGATTCTTGGGAAAATGCATGATATCCATACGCATTAGAATATCTTTTGGACATTGCTTAAAAAGCGTTGCTAGAAATGCATACGTATCGGGTTGTAATAGGTGCTCAATCTGATCTAATAAAAATTTCATATTTTTTCTCCAAAAAGGGACACATGGCCTTTTTTAATATTATACACCAAGTTATGATGTGCATGTAAAGACATGCGCATCAATTTTTAAAAAAGCATGTCATAGGAGGAGAAATTTATGGCAACACCACACATTCAAGCAGAAAAGGGACAAATTGCTAAAGTTGTTCTGATGCCGGGTGATCCTTTACGTGCTAAGTTTATCGCTGATACATACTTAGAGGATGTAAAACAATTTAATAGTGTAAGAAATATGTTTGGATTTACCGGAACATATAAGGGAAAGGAAATCAGTGTTATGGGTTCAGGAATGGGAATGCCTAGCATTGGTATCTACTCATATGAATTATTTAAATTCTTTGATGTAGAAGTAATTATACGTATTGGTAGTGCAGGAGCATATACAGATAATTTAAACCTATTTGATCTTGTGCTTGCAAAAGATGCATGGAGTGAATCAAGCTTTGCACTTGCACAATCTGGTTATGATAAAGATGTAATCGAACCAAATCGTGAATTAAATGCATTGATTGCTGACACAGCAACAAAGATTGGAAAAACCGTTCACGAGAATACAATTCACTCAAGTGATGTGTTCTATCATGAAGATAATGTAGATGGACACGTTGAGTTCTATGAAAAACATGGTTGTGTATGTGTCGAAATGGAAAGTTTTGCATTATTCCATAACGCACAAATCTTAGGTAAGAAAGCTGCATGTTTATTAACAATTTCTGATTCATTAGTAACACACGAAGTAACAACGGCCCAACAAAGACAAAATTCATTCAATGAAATGATGGAAGTTGCCTTAGAAAGTGCAATTAAACTATAAGGAGAGTTCCAATGAAAAACTATAAAAGAATCTTTACCATCGTCGTTGATTCACTTGGCGTTGGTGCAGATGATTTACCAGGTTATGATACTGGTGCAAATACATTAGCACACATTGCAGATCATATGCCTAACTTCAAAATTCCAACATTACAAAAACTTGGAATGGCAAATATTACACCACTTGCAAGTGTAGAAGCAAATGCTTCACCAAAAGCGGTTTACACAAAAATGAAAGAAGCAAGTGTTGGAAAAGATACGATGACTGGACACTGGGAAATGATGGGTCTTGAAATTAAAACACCATTTAAAACATTCACAGAAACTGGATTTCCAAAAGAATTAATTGAT
Source organism: Breznakia sp. PFB1-19 (assembly GCF_029893935.1). Classification (NCBI taxonomy): domain Bacteria; kingdom Bacillati; phylum Bacillota; class Erysipelotrichia; order Erysipelotrichales; family Erysipelotrichaceae; genus Breznakia; species Breznakia sp. PFB1-19. The sequence goes on along the minus strand of NZ_JARXXJ010000006.1, from coordinate 81,873 downwards.
GAATTGGAAAAACGTACCGGTCGTAAAATTGTTGGAAATAAAAGTGCATCAGGTACTGAAATTCTTGATGAATTTGGTGAAGATGAAATCAACAATGGTGTCTTAATTGTGTATACATCTGCGGATTCCGTTCTGCAAATTTGTGGGAATGAAGAAACGATGGGTGTAGAAACCTTATATAAATACTGTGAAATTGCACGTGAATTAACGATGCGTCCAGAATGGATGGTCGGTCGTGTTATTGCACGTCCATACACAGGAAGTAAAAAAGGTGAATTTGTCCGTACGGCAAATCGTCATGATTATGCACTAAAACCATACGGTCCAACTGCACTAGATGCTTTAAAAGATGGTGGCTATGATGTCATCAGTGTTGGAAAGATTAAAGATATCTTCGATGGTGAAGGTATTAGTGAAGCATATAAAAGTAAAAGTTCAGTTCACGGGATGGAACAAACCATTGATCTACTACAAAAAGATTTTACCGGGTTATGTTTTACCAACCTTGTTGACTTTGATGCCTTATGGGGACACAGAAGAAACCCTGTAGGATATGGAGAAGAACTGGAACGATTTGATGAAAAATTAAAAGTGTTTATAGAACAAATGCAAGATGATGATTTGGTAATTATTACTGCAGACCATGGAAATGATCCAACGTATGAAGGTAGTGATCACACCAAAGAAACAGTACCATTCATCGCCTACAGCAAGAAGATGGTAGCGGGAAAACATATTACAGAATTTGATACATTTGCCAATATTGGTGCTACGATTTGTGATAACTTTGAAGTTGCAATGCCAGAAGGTACCATTGGTGAAAGTGTTTTAGATATGCTAGTTGAACAACTAGAAAAATAAAGGAGTACAGGATGAGCAAAGTACACGATATTATTAGCGATCCAACCTTAACGTATGAACAACAAGTTTTATCACTTGCTCGCTTAGCGGAAAACATGGATGATTCATTAGCTCGTGATCCAGAATGGATTGAAGCGTTAAATGAAGAAATTCTATGTGACTTAGGTGAAGGTCTTGCACCATACCGACCACGGTATATAGTGCCTGATTACAACGTGTTAATGGAAAAAGGGTGTAAGTTTTTAAACGTAGAAGCACCAACAGATATTTGGGAAGCAACCAATGCCTTATTGATTTTCTATAAGCATGTACCTAGTATTACTTCATTTCCAGTATATTTAGGAAACTTCTCAAAATTATTCGCTCCATTTGATACAGATGAAAAGCAAACAAAGAAGGCATTACGCTTATTCTTACAACATATCGATAGCACATTAACAGATAGTTTCGTGCATGCAAATATCGGTCCAGAAGATAATCGCGTAAGTCGAATTATTTTAGAACTAACAGAGGAAATGCAACTTGCAATTCCGAACATTACACTATTATATAACCCAGAGAATACAAGTGATGACTTTGGTGTTGCCAGTGTAAAATGTATGTTAGCAACAAGTAAACCAAGTTTTGCCAATGACGTGATGTACCAACAAGATGCAGGTTCAAAAGAATATGCAATTGTTAGTTGCTACAATTCACTACGTGTTGGTGGAGGTGGGTATACATTACCAAGAATTCGTTTGTACAATGCATCAAAGAAGGCAAAAGATGCAAATGATTTCATTACGCATGTATTACCAAATTACGTCCAAATCATGCTAAAAAACATGGATCAAAGAATTCGTTACATTGTTGAAGAATCAAGTTTCTTCAAAAGTAACTTCTTAGTCAAAGAAGGATTTGTAAAACAAGAAAACTTCACAGGTATGTTTGGAGTTGTTGGATTAGCTGAATGTGTGAACCATCTTCTTGATATTAAAGATCCAAATGCAGGATATGGACATAACGAAGAAGCAACCAATCTTGGTTTGCAAATATTAGATACGATTCACGAACTTGTTGTTGGACATAAGGGATTGTACTGTGAAGGGTGCAATGATACCTATGTCATGCATGCACAAGTTGGAATCGATAGTGATGGTACGGAAAACTCACCAGGTGTGAGAATTCCGATTGGTAGTGAACCAGAATTACGGGATCATATTTTATTGGAAGCAAAAATGCATAAACATTTTGTTTCTGGAGTTGGAGATATCTTCAAGTTTGATGAAACATGGACGAAAACACCAGAAGCAGTCTTACAAATTATTAAAGGTGCTCTAGCTAGTGGAATGCGTTATTTCTCAGGATATAATGCAGATAACGATGTAGTCCGAGTAACTGGATATTTAGTAAAACGAAGTGAAATTGAAAAATTAAGAAATAATGAAGCAAGTCTAAACCAAGTAACGATGTTTGGAAAAGGTGCACAAGAAAAAGGAAAAGCGTTAAATCGCAAAATTTACAGTGAGTAAAACTGCAATTGTAAATAAGATTATTCCCTTTTCAAATGTAGATGGACCAGGAAATCGAACGGCGATCTTTTTCCAAAGTTGCCCATTTCGTTGCTTGTATTGTCACAATCCAGAAACGATGAATCTTTGTGTGGATTGTAAAGAATGTATACCAACATGCCCAACCCATGCACTTAGTGAAGTAAGTGGAAAAGTTGTTTGGGATTCTAGTAAATGTGTAGACTGTGATACGTGCATTAAAGTATGTAAACACCATTCATCCCCGAAAGTGAAAACATACGATGTACAAACACTAGTCGCATATATTAAGGAACATGCATTATTCATTAGCGGAATTACGGTTAGTGGTGGTGAATGTATGAATTATGCAGACTTCATTTATGATTTATTTGTAGAAGTGAAAAAGTTGGGATTAACCTGTCTGATTGATAGTAATGGTGCATATGATTTTAAACAATATACACCACTACTTGAGATTAGTGATGGAGTGATGTTAGATGTAAAAGCTGTAGATGAGACATTTCATCAAAAGCTTTGCAGATACAGCAATAAAGTTGTTCTTGAAAATCTTGAATACTTACAATCGATAGGAAAACTGGTCGAAGTGCGAACCGTATTATTGCCTGATGAAGATGCGCAAAATACGAAGACCGTTGACTATGTAAGTAAACATCTTGAGGCGAGTATTCCTTATAAGTTACTACGCTACCGCCCTTATGGAGTACGTCCAGAGGGGGTATCCGTGTTCGGAATGAAGACGGTAAGTGAAGCGGATGCGAATGCCTATAAGAAAATCGCTTTAATGAATAGACAAGGGCAAGTTTACGTTGTATAAATAGATTGACTAAATGTTTTTAGGGAGTTTCCCACGGAGGTAAAGATGAAAAAATTTAGTATTATCGCACTATGTGCAATGTTAGTATTCACGCTAACAGCTTGTGGCGGATCAGATGACAAAGACAAAGGATCAGATGACAAAGCATGTAAAGTAAAAATAGGTTTCGTAACTGACATGGGTGGTATTGATGACCGTTCATTCAACCAAGGATCTTGGGAAGGAATCAAAAAATTTGCTGAAGACGAAGGTTTAGGAGATGACTGTATTACATACCTAGAATCAAAAGCAGAAGCTGATTACGTAAGTAACCTTACACAATTATCTGAAGATGGATATGATCTAGTAGTTGCTGCTGGATACTTATTTGAAGATGCAATGAAAGATGTATCTGCACAATTCCCAGAAACGAAATTCTTAATTATCGATGCTGTTGTTGAAGCTGACAACGTACAATCTGCTGTATTTGCTGCTCACGAAGGTTCATACTTAGCTGGTATGGCTGCTGCAATGGAAGCTAAAGAATTAGGATCTGACAGTGTTGGATTTATCGGTGGTATGGAAGGACCAGTTATCGGAGCATTCCAAGCTGGTTTCGAACAAGGAGCATTAGCTGCTAACCCAGATGTAAAAATTTACGTTGACTACGCTGGATCATACGATGATGCAGGAAAAGCGAAAACACTAGCTGCTAAACAATACGATGCTGGAGCGAAAGTTATCTATGCTGCTGCTGGTAATGCAGGAAACGGTGTGATTCAAGAAGCACAAGAACGTACGGAAAAAGGCGATAAAGTATTCACAGTTGGAGTTGACCGTGACCAATACGAAGATGGAAAAATGGCAAATGGAGATTCTGTAATCTTAACTTCTGCACTAAAACGTGTTGATGTTTCAACTTACGATGCTTGTAAACAAGTACTAGATGGTGATTTCAAAGCAGAAACAATCACTTACAACTTTGACCTTGATGGAGTTGGATACCCAGAAGAAAATCCAAACTTATCTGCAGCAATTACAAAAGCATTAGACAGTGCTGTAGCTGGAATCAAAGGTGGAACTATTAAAGTGTCTGAAGAACCAACAATTTCAAATGGTGGGACTAACTAGTCGTTCTTAACTAAATCAAGAATAAGGGGGATGTCCATCCCCTTTTTCTTATGATAAAATTAACTTAGATAATTATAAAATAGGAGGAAGATATGGCATACGCTGTTGAAATGCTAAATATCACCAAGGAATTCCCGGGAATCAAAGCAAATGATAATATCACATTACGTTTGAAAGAAGGCTCAATCCATGCTTTACTTGGTGAAAACGGAGCAGGAAAATCTACATTAATGTCCATTCTTTTCGGTCTTTACCAACCAACCTCAGGTGTAATAAAGGTTCATGGTGAAACGATTAAGGAAATGGATCCAAACTTGGCTACAGAGTTAAAAATAGGGATGGTGCATCAACACTTTAAACTTATTGAATCATTTACAGTAGCAGAAAACATCATTTTAGGTGATGAACCAGTCAAAAACAAAATGAATGTTATTGACATTAAAACGGCAAATCGCAAAATCAAAGAGTTGTCAGAACAATATGGATTCAACGTGGATCCAAATGCAAAGATTTCTGATATTTCCGTTGGGATGCAACAAAAAGTTGAAATTCTAAAGATGTTGTATCGTGATGCAAATATTCTTATTTTTGATGAACCAACTGCGGTATTAACGCCACAAGAAATTGATGATTTAATTGAAATTATGAAACGTTTGGTAAAAGAAGGAAAAAGCATTCTTTTAATTACCCACAAATTGATTGAAATAAAATCAGTAGCAGATGAGTGTACAATTTTACGTCGTGGAAAATACATCGATACAGTTGATGTAAAAACAACAAGTATTCCAGAAATGGCGGAAATGATGGTTGGTCGTAACGTAAACTTTACGATTGATAAAAAACCAGCAAATCCAAAAGAAGTAATTCTTGATGTAAAAAACTTATGTGTGGAAAATGAAAGTAAGAAACAAATCGTAAAAGATTTCTCATTTGATGTACGTGCAGGTGAAATTGTTGGGCTTGCCGGAGTTGATGGGAATGGACAAAGTGAACTAATTTATGCACTTGCTGGATTGATGAAAGCAAGTAAAGGTGAGATTTTACTTTGTGGGGAAGATATTCGCAATTGTTCTGTCAAACAACGTTTTGACAAAGGGATGGGACACATTCCTGAAGACCGCCATAAATATGGGTTGGTACTTGATTTCTTATTAAAAGAAAACTTAATCTTACAATCCTATGCAGATGCACCATATGCAAAACATGGAATTCTGCAAATGGATATTATTGATGAACATGCAAATAAACTAATTGATGAATTTGACGTACGTAGTGGAGAAGGAAAAGAATCCTTAACTCGTAGTATGTCAGGAGGAAACCAACAAAAAGCCATTATTGCTAGAGAGCTTGATCGCTCACCAAAATTACTACTTGTTGTACAACCAACACGTGGACTTGATGTTGGGGCGATTGAATACATCCATGGAAGAATCGTGGAAGAGCGTGATAATGGAAAAGCTGTCTTATTAATGTCATTAGACTTAGATGAAATTCTAGATTTATCAGATCGTATCGTAGTTATCCATGATGGAGAACGTACAGCATTTATTGATCGTGATAAAACGGACTTCAAAGACATTGGATTGTATATGGCAGGAGAAACACACAAGGAGGACACAACTCATGAATAACAAAACCTCAGCATTAAAAGTTTCGTTAGTTTCAGTTGGACTTGGGTTACTTCTTGGTCTAATTATCTTAGTTGTTTCTGGATATAGTCCAATGGTATTATTCAATGCGATTTTACGTGGACTTACTGGTATGACAACACAGCGTCCAGTTTTTAACTTACGTAATACTGGAGAATTTATCGTATTCTCTTTACCGCTAATTTTAACGGGATTGTCTGTAGCCTTTGCCTATAAAACAGGAATGTTTAACATTGGAGCTGAAGGACAATTCATGGTAGGAGCTTGTGCAAGTGTTGTAGTTGCTATTTTAGTACCACTTCCAGGAATCTTACATGTAATTGCATCCGTACTTGCAGGAGCACTTGCAGGAGCTCTGTGGGGCTTTATACCTGGTCTGCTGAAAAGTAATTTTAAGATAAATGAAGTTGTAGTTTGTATTATGTTGAACTACTTTGGTATGTATTTAAGTAACTTTATTTTGAAATCATTACCAGGATCAAGTATTTCTAAAACAGTAGTGATTCCTTCATCTGCATCATTGAGTTCAGAGTTCTTAAGTGGACTTACCAATCACTCACGTTTGCACTGGGGAATTCTAATTGTTGCGTTCTGTGTATTTGCTTACTGGTTTATTTTAAACAAAACATCATTTGGATTTAGTTTACGAGCAACTGGACACAATGAATACGCTGCAGATTATGCAGGTATGAAAACAAAACGTAACGTTGTACTATCGATGATGATCGCTGGAGCATTAGCGGGTGTAGCTGGAGCAATTATGTCACTTGGTGTATTCAACATGGGACGTGTTCTTAGTGGATTTGAAAACTACGGATTTGATGGAATTGCGGTTGCCTTTGTAGGTGCATTTAACGCAATTGGTATTGTCTTAGCTGGATTGCTATTTGGTCTATTAAAAGTTATGGCACCATTAATGCAAGCAACTGGAGTACCAAAAGAAATCAATGAAATTATTTCAGCATTTATCGTATTATTTGTGGCAATGCAATATGGTATTCGCTTATTACTTACAAAACTTGAAGCGCGTAAGCATAAAAAAGCTAAGCCAAAAACCTTAGAAACTAGTAAGGAGGGAAAATAAAATGGAATTATTCTTACAAATGTTCCCAGCTGCACTAGTTATGGCAACGCCAATTATCATTGCAGCGCTTGGTGGATTATTCTCAGAAAGAAGTGGAGTTATCAACATCGCTTTAGAAGGGATTATGTTAGTAGGAGCATTCGCAACTGCAGTTACCGTTATTTTCCTAGGTGAAAGTATGGGACGTGCTGCAATTTGGGTTGGATTACTTGTAGGAGCCCTTGTTGGTTGTGCCTACTCAGCAATTCATGCTTTTGTTTCGATTCGATTACGTGCAGATCAAACCATTTCTGGTACTGCGCTTAATATGTTATCAACAGGAATTACCGTATTCTTATGTCAATTAATTTTCCAAGGACAAAGATCGCCTAACATTCCTGTAAGTATGCCAAAGATTTCAATTCCTATTTTAAAGGATATTCCAATTCTTGGCCGTATGTTCTTTAATGAAGCATATCCAACATTCTTCATTGCCGTATTACTTGTTGTTGGTGCATACTTCTTGTTATATAAAACAAGATTTGGATTACGTTTACGTAGTTGTGGAGAATTCCCACAAGCCAGTGCATCAATGGGAATCAATGTTGCGAAAATGCGTTACATTGGAGTTTTAACTTCAGGAGCTCTTGGAGGGCTTGCTGGAGGAATTATGCTTTTAACAACAAACATTCAATTCTCTGTATCAGTTATTCACGGAGTTGGGTTTATCGCTCTTGGATGTTTGGTATTTGGAAAGTGGAATCCATGGGGATGTCTACTTACTGGAGTATTCTTTGGATTCTCAGAAATCATTTCATCATATTCAGGAAACATACCTGGATTAAGTGGAATGCCTACAGAATTCTTCTACTCAATTCCTTATGTATTAACCATTGTTGCATTGGTATTATTTGCCAAACGTTCAATTGGTCCAAAAGCTGCAGGTCAAATTTACGACGCTGGAGAAAGATAATGAAAAAGCAAAAGGTCAATCTCACTTACATGAGACTGACCTTTTTTAATGGAACGTGGCTTTTGTTCCTATCGGATTACGATCTTGATCGTAAAGGATTTCACAGTGTCCACTATATCCACTTGTATGCACACTAAGTAGGTACTGTTGGCAAGCATAATCTGCAGGTTTTAAACCTGTAGAAGTAGTATAACCTTCTGTAAACAGAAAACTTCGTTCTTCAGGTTTTGTTTGTGATACGACAGTTTCGACCACTATGGAATTCCCATTCTCTGTAGAAGTATTTATGATAGGAGTTACACCATTTGGTTGTAAATTTGTATTTGGTAAAGGTGTAGTATCACTTTCTTTCTTTGGAGGTATCGCCTTGGATGGCTCTTTTTTTGAAGACGTATCGCGTACAAGTATTTCAAGTGCTTTACGTGCTTCATTTCCTGCATGATCTTTTGCCACAATTTCTACTTGGTAGTGACCAGGTTTGTATTTATCAAAATCTCCTTCGATTTGATAGCGAATATTCTTTGTCTTGTTATCGACAACTTCTATATGCTCTTTTAAATCAAAGCTTGCACCTAATTCAATTTCATAGGAATCACTATCGCAAATGATGATTGGTGGAGTAAGATCTTTTTCTTCTTCTAAAAGAGAAAAATCTTTTAAGCTTCCTTGTTCACTTGCACTTTGTCTGCATCCGCTACAAAAGAGAAGAAAGATGCAAATCATGATTTGTTTTCTATGATGTTTCACGATGTTTTCTATATCGTAATATACATACTCCACCAATCGAAGTGCAAATCAAAGCAATAAAGAAATGAATTTGACTGGTATCATTTGTGGCTGGGAGTGTCATCGATTCAATAAGAGAATTGAAATAATGAATCGTGTAGATATGTTTATCATCAAAGTCATCCATTTGTACGGTAATGATCTCATCAGATATTTGATAACCCATTGGTGCTTTGATTTCTTTTATTTCAATACGATCATAACTTCCAGAACCTGCAAATGATAAAGTAGCTACTCCAGTTTCGCTTTCTGAAGCAATTTGTTTTGTTTGTACGCATGCATCATCTTTGTAGAAATTTGCTTCGAAGATAACTTCTTTATTTTTATCACCTTTGATTGGCTCTTTTGAATATGTATCCCTTTTTTCTACATAGATTGTATGTTCTGTTGAATGAAATGTAATACTTTGATCTTCACTGTTGATGTCTTCATGTACCAAGTATGGTACTGGCTCAGTTCTCTTTAGATAGTCGTCCTTGCTATATAGATATTCATAAAACACGATTTCATCTGCATCATTGAAGGTATTTGCTGATACATGATGTTCTACTTCATAGATGCCATTGTGTGTTTCAAAATGAATATCTTCGCTAGTGATGGATTGGATACATGATGTACTTTGTTTATCAATTATTTCAGTAACTAATACGTATGTTTGATTGATATCGATGTTTTCATACATCAATGTATCTACTAAGACTTGATCGATGGTTGGATCGATAATTTTTTCTTCATCCCTGTTGAAAGCAATTGTTGACAATTTCGGCTTTGGTACATTTGCATATGCAATAGTATGTGTACTACCTAAATCAACAAATGCTTCATCTAGGACAAATGTATACACTTCATCAGATAGTAGATATAAATCATTGCTTTTACTTTCTGTGACATGAACTGTTGCACCATAAGGTAAATCTGTAAATGTTATTTTCCCTGTACTTGGATCAATACTACTTGTTTGATGATATTCTTTGTCATGCCAAGTATAACTCAGACTAAATTCGAACCCATCAAGATCAGTAATGATTTCATTTGTGTATGCATCAATTTTCTCAATGACAAGATTGGTGCGAATATATGTATTTTCTAGTTTTTTGTTTTCTGTGTAAATTGCTGTCTTATTATCCGTTTGACTAAATGTATAAATAAGTGGTTCTTCATGAAGTAGATAACCAGTTGATGTAACTTTTTCTAGGAGGGCATAACGGGTTTTACCTACTACAGAAATTGGTAAGTTTGTAATTTGTAGAAGATGATTTTCATCTGTGTAAAAATATCCATCTTCTGAATCTTTATTTACAATTATGTCACCTTTTTTATATAGCGTTGAACCATCAATTGGTGAAAGGATATCATCTAAAACTTGTAGTTCAAATCCGGCACTATAGGTATGACTAGCTAGTGGCATTTCCCATGTTTTCTGCAGTTGTATAGTTGCAGTAGGTTGTTTGTTTTTAATGACTAAGCTTATTACACTATTTCCATCTTCATCGCTTTCTAAGAACTCGCTATCACTTGAAATGATAAGTGTTGGCGTATAATCGAGAACTAGCATACCTTCAGGTATTTTAATTTCTTCAACAGTATAAGTACCTGCACAAAGTTTTAATGGTGTAAATGCTTCACCAGTTACTTTGCTTGCGATATGTCCATCTTTTGTTGTTGTAAATGTATCATATACTTTATTTCCAACTCGTTGACTTACATACTTTCCATCTGTATCTTTCAGTTTAAAACTTGCTGCTGAGTATGTAACTTTCTGATTTGTGTCTGCATCCACTTTTATCAATTTTGCATAGGCTTCAAATTGATTGTTGCGAACAACATAAGTTTGAAGTTCTTGGTTTTCTTCTTTTACCGTGAAAGTCATATCTGGAGATTTATGTAAGTTTAGATTTCCGGTTTTTGTATTTGTGATGATGTATGTACCATAAGGAAGGGGTTTACTTTTTGCGTGCCCTTTCTCATTGGTACAAAGTGTATCGTAAATTGTTGCATTCTCTTTTCCAACACGCTCTACTTCTGAAGCAAGCTGTATGGTAAATTCAGCACCTTGTTCATTCAGTTGTAACCCCGATGATGGTCCCCATACTTTTATAATCGCTAGTTGTCCTTGATATACTTGCTCATAAGAAGTCACATCACGTGTAATTACATCCGTTGTTTGATTCTCGTACGTTAGTTTAATAATCTTGGCCTTATCTTTTGCATAGCCATTAGGTGCTTTTGTTTCTTCAATTCGGTAAGTTCCTAATTCTAAGCCTTGCCAAGATAGAGTTAAATTCTCTTTGCTTGTACTTTGTTGACCAATCGATGTGTCTTTTGGTAAAAGTACTTGTTTACTAACTGGATCGATAATATCTTCATGCGCAAATACTTCATAGGTTGCAGGATACAATGATGCATCTCCTTGTGGAGTTATACCGTTTGTTGCATCTTGTTTGTGCAAGTTGATAGTTCCTTTTGCACGCTTGTTGCTCATTGTATATGTATATGTTTTATTTGGTTGAATATATATAGGTGCAACTTTTGGATCAACAACTAAAGGTGCAACAACAGCAACTTCCTGTAAATACAATGTTTGTGGAAGAAGGTTCTCGATACGCACATTTCCTTGTTCACCAGTTATATATGTACCTAGTTTATGTTGCATCTGCATGTCAGTAGCTAAATCAAAAGTTACACCTGCAACAGGGGTTCCACGTTCATCAATTTTTGTTATCTCAAGAGCACCATAACGAATATTCTTTAAGGTGATTTGCATTGTATCACTTTGACTAAGTTTGTAGCTTGCTAAAGTTTGTGCACCAGTCTTAGTAAACATCGTTGCACCACCTTTATAGTTTCCAATATCCTTTTCTAAAGTGATAGTAATCGAATCGTCTGTTGTATTATTATTTTGCACATGTAATGTATTTTGTGACTGTATGCTTGCTGATACGTTTGGACTTGCTGACACGACTTTCCATGCATGATTTGTGGCTTGATTATTTACAGTGAAGCTACGTGTCTCATTTGCTTTGATTGAGCTATCACCAAGCGCATAGGTTGGTTTAAGCCAATAGTTAGTATTTATGGCTTCCCAGTGTTGGATACGCTGTTGAAAGTTAGCGACATCAAGAGAAGCATAGGCTAAATTTGGATGTAATATTTTCCATACATATGCATTAAAAATGCTGATTTCCTCGTTTGACATATTTGCATAATTATTTGCGATTGCTAAACGAGCAATGCGTGTTTGCAAAGTGTTGTTAGGTAATGGACTTGCTTGATATCCTGGTCCTAGACTTGCCTCGATTGCGGGATCAATACAAAGTGCGCGCTGTCCATCTACAGTAAAAGCATGCAGTGTACCCCATCCAGCTGCCATTCCATTTACATTTCCTGCTGTGGCTTCCCAGCGATAAGATATCCCTGTAGAAATCTGTGATAGATTTCCATTTTGTGCTCGTGCTTGTTTATTAGGATAAAAGGCTACACTACTAAAACTGATAAGCATGACGAGCATTACATAAATCAATCGTTTAATTTTCATAGAAAACCTCCTCGCTTATATATTGGAAAAAGTAAAAAGATTATCCTAAAAATTAGTGAAAAAGAATTCAAATAATGTAAAAATCCGAATCTTCCATAAAACGAGCAGAATTGGACAGTGCCATTAACAAATCCGATTCTATACGTATAATGTAGGTAAGGAGGAAGACTAAAGGAAAAGCTTTAGCTACCTCGCATAAATTTCCAAACAGAAAGGAGCTTAGACCCATGGGAACATAAGCAGTCTAAATGAAAAAATTGACAAAGACTACATTTGAATATGATAAGGCAATAGGAATGAATAATACATTTGGGTTATTCAGGCAGTATCCGCTATCAAATTAGGGTGAATAGAAATTCATTTGGACAAAAGAAAAAAGTTGTTGATTAATACATTATGACACCTAGCTGATAACAATGAGCATAGAAGTAAGAGAAAGTAAATATAGGTAAGTGATAAGGTAACTACAATCAAAATAATTTGACGAAGTAATTGAAGAAGAAAATACAACAGAAAAGTAAGAATGTAGGAAAAACATCAACAACAAAGAAGTTAGAAGTAAAGAAAAGGAGAAATTGTTTGGAAAATTTGAATTGTTGACGGGTTCGTTATTATGATTAGATAATAATGAACCCAATTTTTTTATGTCAAGGGAATGAATTTTAGGATTATATGCTATAATAGGTAGGCATATGAATAAGAAAGAATTCTTCTATCAACAAGTCGCAAAAAAAGGAATTGAAGTCAGTGAAGAAATGAAACTTCAATTCGCAAAGTATGCAGACTTATTAGTTGAATGGAATCAAAAAATGAATCTGACGGCAATCGTCGATGAACAAGGGATCTATGAGAAACATTTTCTCGATAGTTTTCTTTTAGCTTACGCGGTTGATATAAAAGGCAGTCTTTGCGATGTTGGTGCAGGGGCTGGTTTTCCTAGTGTGCCGTGTTTGATATTATATCCAGAGTTAAAGGTAACGATTGTTGAACCACTGCAAAAACGTTGTACCTTTTTAAATGAGGTAAAAAAACAACTAGGATTATCAAATCTTACAATTATGAATGCTAGAGCAGAGGACTTTGCCAAAGATCACCGTGAAGCATTTGATATTGTGACAGCTAGAGCGGTTGCAAACTTAACAATGTTAAGTGAATTATGTTTACCACTAGTAAAAAAAAGTGGATTTTTTGTGGCCTTGAAGGGGCCAGGTGCAGACGATGAATTACAAGAAGCTGCATTTGCAATACAAACATTAAAAGGAAGTGTTGAGCGTATTGATCATCAAGAGTTTTTTGGTCAACAACGCAATAACCTAATTATAAAGAAAGTCGATTCGACACCGAAAAAATATCCGCGCCCATTTGCGCAGATAAAAAAGAACCCGTTGAGGAGAAAAGCATGAGTGAAATACGAGACATAAACATAAATGAAATTAAAATCAATCCAAATCAGCCACGTTCATTTTTTGATGTGGATGCCATTATTGAATTAGCTAATTCGATTCGTGAAAACGGTCTAGTTCAACCGATTAGTGTACGGATTGTTGATGATGGTTATGAACTTGTAGCAGGGGAACGTCGATTACGTGCCACGAAATACTTAAAATATGAAACCATACCTGCATATATTGTAGAAAGTGATGTAAAAGATTCTGCATATATGGCAGTTGTTGAAAATGTACAACGCGAAGATCTTAGTGCAATTGAAGAAGCAAAAGCCTATGATCATATTTTGCGTCAATTCAATATGACACAAGCAGAACTTGCAAAACGCTTGGGAAAATCACAACCTGCGATTGCCAATAAATTACGTTTATTGCAACTGGATATTAATGTTCAAAATGCAGTAGAAAGTAAATTGATCAGTGAACGACATGCACGAAGTATGTTATCATTAGATGGAGAAAGCCAAAACGAAATCTTAGACCAAGTAATTAAGAATCGTTGGACGGTTTCACAAGTAGAAAGTGAAATTGCGAAAAAGAAAAAAGAGAAGAAACCGGTTGTCGCGAAAACCGTTAAAGGTGTATCAAGAAATGTACAAATTGGTATTAATACCATTAAAAGAGCAGTGGAAATGGTTGAAAAGAGTGGTATCTCGATTGACTATGCCCAATCTGAAGAGGAAGATTTCGTAACGATTACACTAAAAATTACGAAATAGAAAGGGGACTTATGGGAAAGATTATTGCAATATCTAACCAAAAAGGTGGTGTCGGGAAAACCACTACGGCGATAAATCTTGCTAGTGGACTTGGTTATCTAGGTAAGAAAGTACTACTTGTTGATTTTGATCCACAAGGAAATGCAACACAGGGTGTTGGTGCAAATAATGATGACAGCAAACTCAGTGTTTACAATTTGATCATGGAAGATTATGAAGTGGATCAAATGCGTAAGAAATTGGTAAATCCACCAATTGATTTAATTCCAGCAAATATCTCATTAGCTGGAGCGGATTTACAAATGGTGCAATACGAAACAGGTAAAGAAGAATTATTAAAAAATAAATTAGATAAAGTGAAAGATGAATACGATTTTATTATTATCGATTGTCCTCCTTCGCTAGGGTTGTTGAATACCAATGCACTTACTGCTGCAGATAGCGTAATTATTCCTGTACAATGTGAATATTACGCACTAGAAGGATTGATGCAATTGTTACTAACGATTCGTTTGGTGCAACAATTATTCAATCCAAATTTAGAAGTAGAAGGTGTTGTTCTTACAATGTTTGATGCAAGAACAAAACTATCATTGGAAGTCCAACAAGAAGTACGAAAACACTTCAAGGATAAAGTCTACAAAAGCTTTATACCAAGAAATGTGCGTCTTTCTGAATCACCTAGCCGTGGTATGTCAATTTTTGAATATGATGTACGTTGTGAGGGTGCAAAAGCATATGCTGGATTAGCAAGTGAAGTTGAGAAAGCAAATCGAAAAGGGGCAAAACATGAGTAAAGAAAACGGAAAAAAAGGTGGACTAGGAAAAGGTCTTCAAGATATTACTGGAGGTGCTGGATTTGAGGCAATCTTTGGTAAAGAAGTAGGTAAAGCAGTAGAAAATCTACAACAAGGTAATGTGGAAGGATATGAAGCTTCATTGATTGAAGTAAAAAGTATTAAACCAAACCCATACCAACCACGTAAAGAATTTGATCAAAAAGCATTGG
This sequence comes from Breznakia sp. PFB1-19, assembly GCF_029893935.1. Classification (NCBI taxonomy): domain Bacteria; kingdom Bacillati; phylum Bacillota; class Erysipelotrichia; order Erysipelotrichales; family Erysipelotrichaceae; genus Breznakia; species Breznakia sp. PFB1-19. The sequence goes on along the minus strand of NZ_JARXXJ010000006.1, from coordinate 66,377 downwards.
AAGAGTTAGCACAATCGATCGAAGTGCATGGAGTCTTTACCCCAATTTTAGTAAAGAAAAGTGTTACCGGTTATGAACTTGTTGCTGGTGAACGTCGTTTGCGTGCATCGAAAATTGCAAAATTAAAAGAAATTCCAGCTATTGTTGTCGACTTTGATGACAAACAAATGATGGAGATTTCTTTACTTGAAAATATTCAACGTGAAGATCTAAACGTGATTGAAGAAGCGCAAGCAATGGCGAACTTGATTGAGAAACTTGGATACACACAAGAAGAACTTGCAAAACAAGTTGGGAAAAGTAGAGAGCATGTTACTAACATTTTACGTTTATTAAAACTACCTAAAGATATTCAAGGATATGTTGCTGATAATAAACTGACAATGGGACATGCACGTGCAATTCTTGCACTTGATTCACAAGATGATATGAAACTTGTAGCAAAACAAGCAATTAAAGATAAGATGAGCGTTCGTCAGGTAGAACGTTTAGTAAAAGAAATGAAATCACCATATGTCAACAAACGTAAAGAAGAAAGTAAAGCTTCAAATTACGATGGTGTTGTAAAAATGATGCAAGATCGCTTACAAACAAAAGTTGATATTGATGATCGTAAGATCACGATTCACTATGATGGTGTAAATGATTTAAATCGTGTCTTAGAAATATTAGATTTATTAGAGGAAGAATAGTCTTTCTCTTTTTTATTTTCGTTTTCTCTTATTTGAGTTAGGAATGTTCAATTGTTTTCGATATTTTGCAATTGTACGTCGTGAAACGTTAAGTTCCATCTCATCAAGTAATACAACTAACTCATCATCGGTTAATGGTGCGTTTGGATCTTCTTGTTCGATTAGTAATTTAATTGCTTTAATTAGTGCATCTTTACTCGTACCACCTTTTGTTTGTGATACGAAAAGATGTTTTAATGGAAGTACTTGTTCTCCAAATTCGTAGTACTTGTTAGAGAGCGTACGAGAAACAGTCGACTCATGAAATCCTGTCAAATCTGCAAGTTTTTTTAAGGAACAAGGTTGTAATTCATCATTATATAAGAAATGTGACTTTTGAATATGAAAAAGCGCATTGGCTAAAACCATTAACGTTTGATTTCGTTTACTAATTGCATCAATGTAGAAATATGCTTCTTGAAAATAACTCTTGAGTTCTTCTGTATATTCTTTATATTCATCAAGTACATATACATGACCAAGATCATTAGGAATGAGTTCGATCGTATGTTCATCTATTTCTACTTTAAATTCAGGAGTAATTACTTGTTGATTTGTAGTTGTATAATTTGAGCATGGATATGGATTGCATGTCTGAATTTGTTTCAAAAATAAATCGATATCATGTTTTGAATAAGAAGTATTCTTGATGATATTCGAATATTCTTTATTGGCAAGTTCTTTTGGATATTCTTTTAATAAATTTGCTGCTGCATCATATCCTTTATGTTGTAATTGAATACAAATGGAATCAATAGAATTACGCGCAGCTACACCAATGGGCTCAAAGGATTGAATAAGTGCTAGATTTGCCATAAAAGTTGATGTATCGATTTGTAATGTGTGAATATAATCCTCGATGGAGTCACTTAAAAAACCATGTTCATTTAGTGATTCAATGATGAAACTACAAACTTCTTCATCATAATACGCATTACTTGTGTGTAGCTGTAAATAAAGTTCATCACGCAATGAAGCACCTGTTGAAGCTAACTCAAAAAATGAATCCTCATTGCTATAGTTTGGTGTAAAATCAAAAACTGGATTGTTTTGTGTAACCTCTTGTAGCATCACTAAAAGAGATGAACGATCCATGCTTAATGTATCAAGTGAATCCTTCATTTTTGTGGATAAGATCAGTTTTTGTTGGACTGTTTGCGAAGTTTTTAAAGTTTGTTTCATGGCACTTCCTTTCATTAATAATATTATAGCAAGATTCATGCCAAACTATGCTCTTGACAAAGCTATTTTTTACCAATAGTATGGGATACGAGAGGTGGCCTATGCGAGACAAAATACTAGATGAAATTAAAGTTCATACCCAAAATAATGATTATGAGAGTAACTCGGTAGTTGAGGTTTCAAAGAAACTGCAAGTTTCAAGAAATGTAGTAGCTAGTGAAATTCGTCAGCTCTTTGCACAGGGAAAACTAATAAAAATAAATCAAAAACCAATTTTGTATGTAGCAAAAGAGATCTTTGAAGAAATCCACAATCAAAAAGTGGACACACTTGAAGTAGATTCATTACATGTGCTTACTTCAACAAACTCTGATGAAAAAAGAGACTTTGAAAAACTCATTGGATATGATGGAAGTCTTTCTGAATTAGTTAGTCAATGTAAAGGTACCATATCTTATCCACCTAATGGATTACCCATGATGTTATATGGACCAACAGGTACTGGGAAATCATACATTGCGCGATTGACTTATGAATATGCCAAACATAAAGGTTTATTAAGTAAAGAACAACGGTTTATCTCAGTAAACTGTAGTGAATATGCCAATAACCCAGAATTACTAACTGCAAACTTATTTGGACATGTAAAAGGAGCATTTACTGGTGCAGATAAGGATAATGAAGGTTTAATTGCATTGGCAGATGGAGGGATTTTATTTTTAGATGAAGTACACAACTTATCTCCAGAATGTCAGGAAAAACTATTTCAGTTTATGGATTTAGCAGAGTATCACCGTGTTGGAGATAATGAGAACTGGTATGCATCAAATGTGAAATTGATATTTGCGACTACAGAAAAGCCTGAGGATGTGTTACTCAAAACATTATTGCGTCGTATTCCTATGACGATTACAGTTCCTTCATTAAAAGAACGTGGGCTACATGAAAGAGTGGAACTCTTATATTCCATGTTCAAAGCAGAACAAGAAAAACTACAGAAGAAAATTCGAATAAGTGCAAAAGCATATAGCATTTTCTTAGCATATGATTTTCCAGGAAATATTGGAGGACTTCGCGGATGTATTCAAACATGTTGTATCCAATCGATGTTTAGTAATCAAGACGATGATGCAATTGTTATTCAATTGCATGATCTACCAAAAGACATACTAGAAAGTGAACAATTACAAAGCATAACGACAAACTTTGAAAATACTGGAGATACAATTGCTGTAGATGAATTAGATAGTTTTATTAAAGCAGAGAGTTATATTATTCAAATGCTACATAATGTGTTAACAACCTTTCAAACATATACAGGTAATGATGCGAATATCACAGAAATGGATGTATCGATCAATCAAAATATCCATGAGTACTTTGATAAAATCTTGTATCATGCCACGCTGTCAACAGATAAAGATTTCTACTATAAAGGTATCGAAAACATTTTCGATATGATCCGGAATCGTTATGGCTTGAGTTTATCAAACAATGATATTCTGACCTTAAACTGTTTTATTATGGATTATCGAAAGAATTATATCAGTGTTAGAAATTGGTCGTACAAACAAGCAGAACAAATATCAGAATTGCTTAGTTATTTAGAAAATCATAAATATTACGAAGCTAATATTACAAAAGAAATCACAAACTATTTACATGCATATCTTGATTTAGATATTTTAGATATTGTAAAAATTGTGTTTATGTTTTATCTAAGTAATGTAACAAATCATAAAAGCGAAAAGAAACGTTTAGCTGTAATACTTGCTCATGGATTTTCTACGGCTAGTAGTATTGCAGAAGCGACAAATCAATTTCTAGATACCTATGTTTTTGATGCGATTGATATGCCAATCAACCAAGATGTGCAAACAATTATAAAAAAATTAAATGAATATCTAAATAGTATGGGTAAATTTGAAGAACTATTTCTTTTAGTAGATATGGGAAGTTTAGAAGATATTTACAAAGGAATACAAAACAAACAAGCCAACATTGGAATTATTAATAACATCAGCACAAAAACAGCATTAGAAATTGGAAATGGTATTATTCAAAATCGTCCGATGGAAGATATTTTTGATGAAGTCATTCAATATTCAAAGACCCATTATCACATTGAGAAAAATCAATTAAAGAAAAATGTAATATTATGTTCATGTGCAAGTGGTATGGGTACTGCAGAAAAGCTACGCCGTATTCTAAAAGATTCACTACCAGTAGATGTTCCTATTGAAGTTCAAACATATAATTACAATGAATTGGTAGAGAAAGGAATTCATAATAAAGTGTTCGCAGATAACCATGTATTATTTATAGTAGGAACACTCAATCCAAACATTGAAAATCTTCCATTTATTCCAATCGAGGAATTAATTATTACAGATAGCTTTGCTGTTTTAAATCATGAGTTGCAATCCATCATGAGTGCAGAGCAATTGGATACTTTCAAAAAGAAGATTCTAAAGAATTTCTCATTAAGTAATATTATGAGTAGTTTAACCATCTTAAATCCAAACAAACTATTAGAACATGTCGCAGATGCACTTGATCGCTTACAAAATGCGTTGGATAAAACATTATCAAGTAGTACATGTTTTGGTTTGTATGTTCACATTAGTTGTTTGATTGAACGATTAGTTATGAACAAAGAAGTTGAAACGTATTTAGATGTCGATGAATTCACCAAAGAAAATCAAAATTTTATTAATTTAGTAAAGCAAACATTTAGAGAAGTTGAAGAATATTATGGGGTAGATATCTCGATTCCTGAAATCGGTTATATTTACGATTATATAAAAAATGATTAAAGTGTGTCAGTTTGGCACACTTTTTGCTTGTTAGTAAGTGACGGGTAAAGAACTGAAAATAATCGGTTTGGCACAGTTCTTGCTTGATAAGAATTGAAAGGAGTGGTTTCTTGAAAAAAGTAATTTTGGCTTCACATGGTGATCTATCAAAAGGGATGCTACATTCAGTTTCGATGATTGTTGGTGATTTAGCAAAACAAGTAGAAACATATAGTTTATATCCAGGGGAGACACCAAATGATTACTATGAAAAATTAAAGTTGGAAATATCAACAAGTACAGATAGATATGTAATTGTTTGTGATGTGAAAGGTGGTAGTGTTCACACAACCTTATCAAAACTAATGGAATTTGGAAATGTGACAATTTTATCAGGGATGAATATGAGTATGGTGTTGGATTTATTACTAAACCAAAAAGAAAAGTTAGAAACTAGTGACTATCTTGACCTTATTCAAAACGCAAAAAATGGTATGAGTGTAGTGAGTAAGGATTTTATAGAAGTACGAGAAGATGAAGAGTTTTAGAAAGGAGGACTTATGATTCAATTACTTAGAGTCGATCATCGTTTATTACATGGTCAAGTTGCATTTTCATGGACATCAGCGGTTTCGGCAGACTGTATTCTAGTTGCTAATGATGATGTTGTTGTAAATGATTTACGTAAAACAACTATCAAACTAGCACAACCAAGTGGTGTAAAACTGGTTATGAAAAGCATGAAAGATGCAGTTGAGGCTATCAACAGTGGGGTAACTGATAAATACAAATTATTAGTTGTTGTTGAGTCAATTAAAGATGCAAAAATGCTTGTTGATCAATGCCCAAGTGTAAAAAGCGTAAACTTAGGTGGTACAAAAGCATCAAAAGAAACAAGACAAATCTCAAAAGCGATGAATGTTTCAACAGATGAAGAAAACATGATCAAAGAGATGGTTGATAAAGGTATCGAAGTAGAAATACGTATGGTACCTACAGATAAAAAAGTAAAAGCTGAAAGTGTATTGTAGAGAGGAGAATTTATGGAAGCACTATTATTAGCGTTGGTAGCATTCATTGGGAAATGTGATTTAGCTACGGGAACAAATATGATCCAACGTCCCATTGTATTAGGTCCAGTTGTTGGATTGATTCTTGGTGACTTGGAAATGGGGATAACAATTGGGGCAACTCTTGAATTAGCATTCTTAGGGTCTGTATCAGTTGGAGCATTTATTCCACCAAATGTTATTGTTGGAGGAGTATTAGGAACAGCATTTGCAATTGTAACAGGAAAAGGACCAGAAGTAGCCTTTACAATGGCATTTCCAATTGCATTATTAGCTTTAGCAATTGACAACGTGATTTTCTCACTTGTTCGTCCATTGATGGCAAAACTTGCAGACAACTATGCTGCAAAAGGAAATGGAAAAGCAGTATCTGTGATTCACATGTGTACAGGATTTATCACATGTACAGTATTAGCAATTATTACATTTTTAGGATTCTCATTAGGATCTGCGCAAATGGAAGCAATTGTAAATGCAATTCCAGAAGTAATTACAAACGGATTAACTATCGCAACTGGATTATTACCAGGAATTGGGTTTGCCATGTTATTACAAATGATTATGAATAAGAAAGTTATTCCACACTTCTTCTTAGGATTCTTATTATCAGCATACTTAGGAATCCCAGTAGTAGGTATTGCCTTGTTTGGAGTTATATTGATTTTCTTATCAATCAAATTTACAAAAGATGAAACACAAGTACAGGGGGTAGCAGTTGATGAAGACTTCTAATTCAATTACGAAAAAAGACTTACGTAAAATGTTCTGGAGATCACTTCCTATGGAATTCTCTTGGCATTATGAAAGACAAATGCACATGGGATTTGAATTCATGATTGAACCTGCATTACGTAAGATTTATGAGGGACAACCAGAAAAATACAAAGATGCATTAACAAGAAACTTAGAGTTCTTCAACTGTACACCGCACATTGCTCCATTTATTGGTGGTATCACAATTGCGATGGAAGAAATGAATGCCCAACAAGAAGATTTCGATACGGCTTCGATTAATGCGGTAAAAGCTGCACTTATGGGTCCATTAAGTGGAATTGGTGACTCTATTATGTTAGGTACACTTCGTGTATTAGCTGTAGGTGTTGGTACTTCACTAGCGGTACAAGGAAATATCTTAGGTCCAATTTTATTCTTATTGATCTTTAATATACCTGCATTCATCCTACGCTATGTATGTTCTTTGAAAGGGTACGAACTTGGAGTTAATTATTTAGAAAAAATTCAACAATCTGGATTGATGAGCAAATTTATGTTAGCTGCATCAATGCTAGGGGTTATGGTCATTGGTGGAATGACAAATGAGTTAGTGAGTGTAACTACACCATTAACAATTGGTGGTGGAGAGAATGCTCCATTACTACAAGATGTAATAAATGGAATTATGCCTGGATTATTACCACTTTGTGCTACAGGAATTTACTACTATTTCTTAAAGAAAAAAGTGAATGTCATTCTATTAATTGTAATTACTGCAATTTTTGGAATCGTATGTGCACAATTTGGAATTTTAGGATAAACACGTCAAACTAGGAGGAGAAAAGAAAATGATGTTGAAGTTTAACGAAGAAGAATACAGAAAGAATTTAACAAAGCAAATTGAATATATTGCTGAAGGAAAGAAAATCGCTGATGAAATTGCGAAAGAAGGATATAAAAATATATTCTTTGTAGCTGTTGGTGGGACAATCGCGATGATGATGCACTTTGCAGAAATTGCAAAAGAATACTCATCAGTACCTGTGTATACAGCACAAGCTGGAGAACTTGTTCTAGCTGGACATAAACAATTAACGAAAGACTCAATTGTTATTATGGGTTCAAAATCTGGAGATACTAAAGAAACAGTAGCTGCTGCAAAATGGTGTAACGAAAGAGGTATCCGTGTTGCATCAATGGTTATTGATCCAACATCTCCATTAGGAAAAGAAAGTAAATGGTGTATTCCTTTAGCAACATTCTTCGGAGTTGAATATGAATACTTAAATATTATGGGTGTGTTCTATGGGCTTCTAGCTAACCAAGGAGATTTCCCTAAATTCGATACATTCTACCAACAAATTCAAGATAAATTAGTTGATGGATTGGTAAATGTACAAAAGAATTTTGATGATCGTGCAAATGCAATTGCGAAAAAATACTGGAACACTGACTACCAAATGTGGTTAGGTGGTGGTGAACTTTGGGGCGAAGTTTATTTATACTCAATGTGTATTTTAGAAGAAATGCAATGGATGCGCACAAAATCAGTAACTACTGCTGAGTTCTTCCACGGAACAATTGAACTTGTAGAAAAAGATGTATGTGTGTTCTTAGTTAAAGGTGTTGGAAAATATCGTCCAATCGATGACCGTGCAGAAGCATTCTTAAGTAAATATACAGATGAATTAAATGTAATCGATGTAGCTGAATACATGGTTCCTGGTTTCGATAAAGAATTTGAAGCATTAATCTCACCAATCGTTTCTACTGCATTATTAAATGGACGTTTATCTAAATACTTAGAACACTATTCAGGACATGATTTAAACACTAGACGTTACTACCGTCAATTTGAATATTAATCCATATGAAAATAGAAGCAGTCATTTTTGATATGGATGGTGTACTTGTTGATACAGAACCATTTTACATGTATCGAGTGAGACAGTTTCTTGATTCGCATCATATTAAAGTATCCATGCAAGATGTGTATCGACTAGCGGGGTCTAGCCAAAAAGAGATTTTGAAATCATGCAAAGTTGGTGGCCGACCTCAATTTCTATCCAGGAATTAAAAAGTATGTACCAACAAGCAACACAACTAGTTCGTGTACAAGATATATATCCATATATCCTGCAACCATATACAAAAATTATATTAAGGCAATTGTCTGAAAAAGGAATTCCTTTGGCAATTGCCTCTGCTTCCAATAAAGTGCTGATTGATTCCATGTGTACATCATGTGGAATTGATTCGTACTTTTCTTTTAAACAAAGTGGAGAGGACTTGCAAAGAAGCAAACCATATCCGGATATTTATTTGGAAGTAGCAAAACAATTACAGGTGAATCCGAAAAACTGTATTGTTGTTGAAGATTCTACATATGGAATACGAGCAGCAAAGGATGCAGGAATGTATGTCATCGCAAAGGAAGATAAACGATTTCATTATGATCAATCACCAGCAGATATATGCGGAAGTGATTTATTCGAAATATATACGATCATTAAAAACAAACTAAACGAGGAAAAATAATATGAAGTATGCATTAATGAATACCCATCATCGATTTTATACACTTGATTCTTTTTTTAAGCATGCACATGAAAATGGTGCAAAATATGTAGAACTATGGCTAGGACCTATGCATTTTTATGTGGATTATAATGGGTATGAAGATATACAACGATTACAAGATTTACAAAGAATGTACGATGTACAAATTATTGGAATATGTCCAGAACAAACCAATCCAAAACCAAATAATGTTGCAACAGGAAATGAAGATGCGAAAAAACGAGTATTTTCATACTTTAAAAATGCAATTGATTTAGCTAAAGCGGTAAATGCAGGTTTTGTTGTCGTGACACCAGGCTGGTCTTATTATGATGAATCTGTTGAAGAAGCAAGAAAACGAAGTGCAAGTATGCTACATAAATTAGCTGATTATGCAAAACAGCAAGGAATCTTTCTAGCAATAGAAGCCTTACAAAATCGTGAATCCAGAATTGCAAATAGCGCATCTGAATTAGCTGAGTTTCTTTCACTAGTGAACCACGATAATGTAAAAGTATGCTTGGATATCGGAGCTATGGTAGCAGCTAAAGATAGTGTAGATACATATTTTAAAGTGTTTAACAATCGAATACAGCATTGTCATTTCGTGGATGGAAAACCGACAGGACATATGGCACTAGGTACTGGAGAACTAGACTTGCAAACGATGTTTGATCAGTTCAACAAGCATCATTATGAGGGGTTCTATTCTTTTGAAACTGTAGATCGTACGACGTATGCGAATCCTGCGCAAGCAGACGCACAATCCATCGCATACTTTGAAGCAATGAAAAAGAAGGGAGTTTCATATGATAGGTAGAAGATTAGACTATATATGGAATCGTAAAATATCTTATGAAGAGTACTTACAAAATGCAGTTGATTATCATATGCGTTGTATTTTTGCATATCCAGATCAACTCGATTTTGCTAAAAGGATATTAGCTGGTAGCGATGTAAGGATTGCATGTGCAATCGATTTTCCTGATGGAATAATGAAGCTTGACAAGAAAGTAGAAGCATTTCAAAAACTCATTGACTTAGGTTACTATGAAATTGATTATGTACTAAATCAAGAGAATATAGAGAACAAAGATTATGAGCAAATTGAATTAGAAATGCAAACCATTGCTGATTTATGTAGAAAATATCATGTTGTAGATAAAGCAATCGTGGAAATGTGTAAGCTAGATGATCTAGCAAAGGAAGAAGTGTGTAAAATTGCTGCAAGAGTAAAGCCTGCTTTTCTTAAAACTTCAACTGGAAAGAGTTTTGGTGGTGCAACAATTGATGATGTAAAATGCATGCGTAAGATCTTACCAGAATGTGTGAAAATAAAAGCGTCTGGTGGCATTCATAGTCTTACACAAGCAAATGAATTTGTACAAGCAGGTGCAGATGTAATGGGAGCTACAAAAGCACTAGAAATTGTACAAGAAGAACGATAGTTATTGATATGCGGTAAATAAGCTGCATATCTTTTTTTAATACAGTTTATGCTATACTTTTTATATGGCGAAGATTAGAAGACGATTTTTAGTAGGACTTATTGTATTGTTAGTTGTAGCATGTGCGCTTTTTTTAGTGTGGCGATTTGAATCGCGAAGTTATCGAAAAGACTTTGATATTAATACTTCAGTGCATACTCCAGATACCTTACGTGTTGCAAGCTATAACATTAAACTACTTGATGAAGGAAAGGGACTATCAAAGATCACTGAGGAACTAAAAGATATGGATATCGATATTCTATGTCTTCAAGAAGTGGATCAAAATGCACTACGTTCAGGTAATTTTGATCAAGTTGAAGCAATTGCAAATGCACTAGGTTTTCCATACTATCATTTCTATCAAACGATGTTTGTATTTCCTGGTCACTACGGGTTAGCAATATTGAGCAAATATCCAATCAAAGAAGTTATTTCTCGGGAAATACCACAAGAGATATTTACAGAACCTAGAATACTGGCTGAAGCGATTATTCAATTAGGTGAGAAAGAAGTACATGTGTACAACACGCACTTTACATGGAACCAACAACGCGTGCAAATGAAGGAAGTAAACTTTGTTCAAGACAATCTTGCTAAAGAGAATATCATACTTATGGGTGATTTCAATTCCTTTTGGAATGAAAAACAAGAACAATTTCTAGGCTTACAACAACTTAACAATGAAGACAATCGTTTGATAACCTTTATGGGGTTTGCTAGTCCGGATAATATTTTTATCGACGAAGCATTTGAAGTAATCTCGATGCAAATGCAAGCAACGACGTTTTCTGATCATGCTATGGTCTATGCAGACTTGAAAGTAAAGTAGGTGAGAAACATGCATCAATGGAGTAGTGAACAATACTTATGCTATCACAAAGAACGAACACAACCTTCCATTGATTTGGTGTCCAGATTACCAGAAGAAGGAATGCTAACAATTTTAGACATAGGATGTGGTCCTGGAAATAGTACAAATCAGTTGTATCAAAAATATCCAAACGCACATATTATTGGAATTGATAGCTCTGAAGATATGATTGATAAAGCAAGAAAAGATTATCCACATCTTAATTTTCAACAAGTTGATGTTACAAAAGATTTATATACACTAAATGAAACCTTTGATTTAATCTTTTCAAATGCTTGTTTGCAATGGGTACCAAATAATGAAAAAGTACTTCAAGAACTATTTCATATGTTAAATAAAAATGGTGTACTTGCGGTGCAAGTTCCAATCAACCAAGAAGCACCGATTCAAAGAATTATACATGATGTTGTACATGAGTCGAAATGGAAAGATACATTTCATACAAAACGAATCTTTTATCAACTAACCCCAGAAGCATACGTTGATGTTTTAGCAAGATTGACTGATTCCTTCGATGTATGGACAACCGTATATTATCACCGATTACCTTCGCATAAAGATATACTTGAATGGTATAAAGGAAGTGGGCTTAGACCATATTATCAGCAATTAGATGAACATAATAAAATAGTCTTCGAACAAGAAATATACAATCGAATTATCGAATCATATCCAGTTAGTGAAAATGGAGAAGTTCTCTTTCCGTTTTTAAGATGTTTCTTTACAGCAATAAAATAAAAAACCAGAGTTGATTTCTGGTTTTTTAATTCTTAGAAAGAATTTCGCTTTTAATATAAGCAACAGTTTTATCTAATCCGTTTTCACTTAAGTATACAAGAAGGTGTCGAATGAGCTTATCTGTTTCAGGGTGGATAATTAAATATCCATTTCCATTGTCATAATAATCTAGTGCACTACTATCTGTGTATGCATCTTTTTGATATATCTTAGAGGCAACAACACGATCACAAAACATCTCAACAACATACTTGGTAGGCATCTGAATCGGCTTGATTCCACCAACCGCATTATCTAGCCAGTATTCCCAGTGATGCTTATTTCTACCTTTGTGGTGAAGCCATCCTAAGGAATATCCTTTGTCTTCTTTTTCTGCATCAATTGGGCTTCGATTTCCCTGGAAATATTTTACACCAGAACTAAATTCAACCCACGAATATTTAGATAAATCATGTAATAGTCCTTGTTTATATATTCCACATCGAAAGCATAATGCAGTAACTTTAATCTTGTGTTTATTAATGGTAGTTAAATGTCCCCAATACTTTTGCCATAAATTCATATGATTATCATAGCATAAATCTAATCCAAGTTTGCTAGCAACTTAAAAGAATCATATGAAATGATGAAAAGTGGTGCAGTTTTTCATAAATTGGTTTATGATGAATACAAAAGAGGTGAACCTAATGAAATATTTAGAATTACAAAATGGAATGAAAGTAAGTCAACTGGCCTTCGGTTGTATGCGTATTAGTGATATGAGTGTAACTGACTTTACAGAACTTGTAAAAGAAGCACTGAAAGAAGGCGTAAATTTCTTTGACCATGCAGATATTTATGGTGGTGGAAAAAGTGAAAAATTATTTGGAGAAGTACTAAAACAAAATCCTGAACTACGTAAAGAGATGATCATTCAATCAAAATGTGGAATTCGTCGTGGTGAACATGTAGGATATTTTGATTTTAGTAAAGAACACATCATCAATAGTGTAAATCAAAGTATTGAACGAATGAACTGTGAATACTTAGATGTATTGGTTTTACATAGACCGGATACACTAGCAGACCCAAAAGAAATTGCTGAAGCATTTGATGAACTTGAAGCAAGTGGAAAAGTAAAAGCATTTGGTGTGAGTAATATGAATCCAATGCAAATGGAATTACTACAAAAAGCATGTAAACAAAAATTGATATTCAATCAATTGCAATTAAGTCCAGTGCATTCACTAATGATGACACAAGGTTTATTTACGAATATGAAAGAAAGTCAAAGTATTGATCATGATGGAAGTATTCTTGATTACTGTCGTTTACATGATGTTACGATTCAACCATGGAGTATTATGCAAGCAAGTTGGGAAGAAGGAACTTTCCTAAACAACCCAGACTATCAAAAGTTGAATGATACATTAGATATGTATGCAAATAAATACGATGTTAGTAAAAGTGCAGTTGTTATTGCCTGGTTCTTACGCCACCCAGCAAACTTCCAACCAATCTTTGGAACAACAAGTGTGAATCACCTTCGTGAGATGTGTGCAGGATGTAATGTTGAACTAAGTAGAGAAGAATGGTACCACATTTACATTGATGCAATTGGGCACGCATTACCATAAGGAAATAAAGAACACATGGATGTAAAAATCTATGTGTTTTTTTGTTTGAATACTGTGTCGTTTTATACTATGTGTCAATGAAGTGTGGTAAACTTATTTTAGAGAAATGCACTGAAAGGGAATACTATGGCAATAGAAAGATACGGAACGTTTTTACTTCTTTTACGACTTTATAATGAATCTCCTATACATTCAACGGAAAAAATTCTATCACGATATTTTTTGAAACGTTTTGATAATATTAAAGATATAAATATTTATGATGTGTCTGAAGAATGTCATGTATCGCGAGCGACTGTCAGACGATTTTTTACAAGACTCGATCACGAGAGTTTCTTAGATTTCAAAAATGAGTTTGCGATTCCTTATGACATTAGTATGTTTGAAATAGAGCTAGGAAGGCAAAATTATATGCTTGATCATTTAGCAGATATGAATGAGATACAAGAGTTTTTCAAAGAAAATAAGTTGAATGTTCTAAACAAAATTGAAGATTTAGCTAAATGTATGTTTCATTCAAAGAATATTTATTGGCTTACTTCAACATCAACTACCCGAATGGTAGAAGATATGCAAATGCAGTTTTTACGATTTGATTGCTTATGGGATATTATAATCAATTTTGAAAAGAGTAAAGACATACAAATTACAAAGGATGATGTTGTGATTGTTGCTTCATCAAGCGCGGTTTTAGCAAATACGATTGTAGAAGAATTGGAATCCATTGGGTGCCCTATATATTTGGTAACACTAAACATGCAGTATACACATCCAGTATTTTATGATGTTATCCGTTTGACGGATCATGTTTTATATAATTATACACATCAAATATCAAAAGATACGATTAAAAAGGAAGTTGTAAATCGCAAGTATGCAACAAACCTTTTCTTTGATTTTTTGTATAATGAGTATGCGAAACTATATAGAGCTTCACAAGACGAAATCGAGTCGGTGTAAGTTTTATTACATCATTTTGAGTAAACAAAAAGTTATTGATTTTCAAACCAATAACTTTTTTCTTTTATTCTGCTAAGAATATAGATTTAATTTTTTCCTTCTTCTCAGGTGTTAGACCTAAGTATGTTTCTAAATACGCTGGAATTGATGGTGATAATTTATGTATCTCATCAATTGCGGCATCGAAATAGATTTCCTTTGTTTGCATCAACCCTGATAAGTATTCGAGTACGATTTTATTATCTGTATATTGTCGGTATTCGTCCATACGTCGCTCATTTCTTGCAGCCATACATTGTTTAGTTAGCATGTAATCTGCTTTGATGTCTTGTATATCTACATCAAGAATGAATAACGTAATTATTGCCGCAAATCCAGTACGATCCTTTCCACCTTTACAGTGATGTAATAATGGATAGTTGTTTTCATCACAAAGTACATCAACAAACTTTGCATATTGTGCATTTGCAAATGGATCATTTACTAATTCACGCATTTGTTCTGCCATTTCATCCATTCGAAGTTGGAGTTTATCGATTCCTTCTTGTGTACTAACTTCATTTAATAAGGTATCAATTTTTAATTTATCATTAACGATATTACCACTTGCTAAATTTGCGACTTCAGCGTTTGGTGAAAGGTTGATTTCTTGCACTCCTTCAATTTTTACATCAGGAGCATCATCGACTTCCTTTGCCCCACGAAAGTCGATGATTGTCTTTAGTTCGACTTCTTTAAAGAAGTCGATATCCTTTTCACTTAATTTGTTTAAAGCATCTGAGCGATACATTCGATTATAGCGAATTGTCTTTCCATCACGATTTTTGATGCCTCCAATATCCCGAGTATTAAAGGTACCTTCTAATTCGATAATCTTGCTCATTATGCAGCCTCTGCTGTGGCTTGTGCTTCAATTGCTGCTTCTTCTTCACATTTACGTTTATCAAGTAATTTGAAGAATGGTAAATATAAGATGAAGATTGCGATCATTTGAACGATTTGTAAGATTGCTCCTTGCCATCCTGCTGCTAAGAATCCTCCAATAATTGGTGGAACTGCCCAAGGAACAGCGATACATACAACTGGAACAAGTCCCATTGCTGTTGCAAAATATGCAATTAATAATGAAATAACTGGTGCTAATGACATAGGAATTAAAATAATTGGGTTAAACACCATTGGAATACCAAATTTCATTGGTTCACTAATTCCAAATAATCCTGGTACTACGGCGACTTTTCCCACTGCTTTTAATTGTTTTGATTTCGCCATAAAGAATAACATTGCTGATAATACCGTATGTCTTGGACCTTTAAATACATCTAAGAAGTATGCATTAACTACATTTGTAGCTGGTAATCCTGCAGCAATATTTGAAGCATTTTCAATTGCTGGTGGTGTAAATAGTGTACTGTTTGCAGCTCTAGTAACGTTACTTCCGTGGATTCCAAAGAACCAGAAGAACTCACCTAATAAGGCTAAGAACACCATTGTCCAAATCGAACTTCCTAATCCTTCAAGTGGAGATTGTAATACTGCATATACTGCTGAATGAACATCACCCCAAGATGTTAATGAGAATAGTGCACTAATAACAATAAATAATGCTGCAACTCCAATTGCTGGAATTAATGATTCAAATGAACCTGAGATTGCTGGTGGTACACTTGAAGGCATTTTGATCTTAGGTCCTTTTTCCGTTAATAAGTAGAATAAATATGTAGAAATTAATGCTACAAATATACCTACGAACATCCCTCTTGAACCTAAATATGTTGTAGTAAATACATTTACTGTATTTTCACCAATCATTGCGGCAGTCATTGGTGTAATAATAAAGAATGATACTACTGCAACCATAACTGCATTAATTTGACTTACTTTTAGTAGTCGTGCCATATCGTATGCCAATGCAACAACTAAATAAATCGTAATAATATCATTTGTCATTGTTGATCCAATCGTAATAATTGCACCTAATCCTGAACTTGCAAGAAATTCTAACCATGGATCGATTGGTAAACTAATCAATAAGGTTACTACCGAGCCAATCATAATGACTGGTAATAGTCGTGCCATCCCTGATGATATCGTTTTTACAACTAAGTTATTCGAAAATTTCGTCACTAGTTTATTTAACTTTTGTGAAAATGAATTTTGATTCATTATTAAATCCTCCCTCTTTTAGATTTTTTCTAATATTTCTGATAATACTTTTTCACCGTTCATTGTTCCATAATCCATCATATCGATTACAAATACTGGAAAATCTAGTTCTTCACTTAAATCTTCCAATTTATGTCCAATTTGTGGACCTAATAACAATACATCTGAATCCAGATGTTCAAAGATGTTATCCTCTCCAACTGCTAAAATTTCAATAGCTAATCCTTTTTGTTCTGCTGCTTCTTTCATTTTTTGAACCAGCATGCTTGTTGAAAATCCCCCTGAACAAGCAAGTAATATTTTATTTACCATGTTTTTCTCCTTTCAAATCTTTCGCAAATTTTACCAATTCATCGACCATGTCGCGAATAGCCATGGCTGTCATTAAGTGGTCTTGTGCATGAACCATCAATAAAGAAACTTCTTGTTTTTCACCAGATATTTCTTTTTGAATTAATGTAGTTTGTGTTTGATGTGCTAAAACCATCGATTTACCAGCCTGTTCTAACATTTTTTCTGCGTGTTCGAAATCCCCTTTTCTAGCAGAACGCAAAGCTATTAGGCTTTTTGAACGTGCATCACCTGCATTTAAAATAATAGTCATAATTTCTTCTTCCATATGTTTTCTCCTTACAAATAATCTTTAATAAATACATTGAAGTTTTGATATGTATTTACTAACTCTAATAGCTTAACTTTGTTTTCATCATTCATTAATCGAACTAGGAAATCACTGATTTCTTGGTGTAGAAGTAGATGTCCTTTTTTAACGTTTATTACAAATATGTATCGTACTTCTTTTCCATCATATACAGTTGGTTCTTCCAATAAGATGACTCCAATACTGTCAACATTTCCCATCTGCTTTAAACTATGCGGTGCTGCAATACCATTTCCATAAATGGTAGAAAACCGACTTTCTCTTTCTAATACGGATTGTTTGTATCCGTCTTGTGCATAACCAAGTTGCACCATTTTACTGCACATTTCTTCAATTAAGGCTATATAATCCCCCCTCTTTTTTACGATAAATAAATCTTCATAAAACAATTCTTTTATTCCCAGTGTTTCATTTGTATAGTTGTCCACTGTAAATATCACTTCATTTTTGATCTTACTAAATTCCATTTCATCAAACTGTTCGCTGATCATAACAACTTTGTTTTGTTGTTTATCAATATGAATTGGTTCTG
This sequence comes from Breznakia sp. PFB1-19, assembly GCF_029893935.1. Classification (NCBI taxonomy): domain Bacteria; kingdom Bacillati; phylum Bacillota; class Erysipelotrichia; order Erysipelotrichales; family Erysipelotrichaceae; genus Breznakia; species Breznakia sp. PFB1-19. The sequence continues at coordinate 48,292 of NZ_JARXXJ010000006.1, read as the reverse complement.
TGGTAATGATCAGTTCAATATCACTCATATCGTGTTTGTCAATATTACTTTGTGCGATTACGATGACGTTTGCTAATGGAAAACACGATTGAATTTTTGTCTTTATAAATAAGGTAGAACTTCTCATGTTATCAGCCACAAATGCAATTTTCTTAATTTGCTGTAGTTTACGTTGATTTTCTCTTTCAATGTGAGTTGCAAAATGAAGTGCTAAATATCCAATTTCATCACGTGATAACTTGCAACCCTTCAATTCATCGTGATAGTCAATAAACTGAATTGCGACTAAAAATGCATTCATATGTTGTACGGATATAGATCCAATTAAGGAATCACTCAAAGTTAATCCATATGAAACTCGCATGAGTAATGGATGTAAATGTAATAATAAACTCTCTTTCAATAATTCATCATTTGTGAAGTTTGTCTCAAAATCACTATCCAATTTGGCAAGTACGCTCTCAATGGAAGCACTCATTTCATTTTTTTGTTTCTCTGGTATTTTTTCTGAACTAGCTTTTCCAAAAATCTGAGAAGCAACTAAATCAATTTCATCACTTGTCACGTGGATATTGTGATTTTCTTCAATAAAGGAAATGATTTCATTGGTGATTGAATATATCGTTGAATCAATCATATTTCGATTGATTCGAATTTCATTAATGTAGTTGTTTTGCAATATTCGATAGACAAGTATTTTCAAATGAAATAGTATGGATTCAATTGCATTATTTGTCATAAGAATATTGTATTGATTAAGTAACGACACAAATTTCTCTGTTTCTTTAGTAAAATCGAGTTGTTCAATGAAGTTAAAGAATTCAATTGGAATCTCCTGTGTTTTAGCGATATCTCCACTAATTCTTGACAACATCTGACGAATATCCTTTTCTTTCCCAGTAACTCGTATTCCGTAATGAGATCGTGATTCCAATTCGATGTCATAAGCGTGTAATTGCTTTTTTACTTCACTTAAATCATTAATGATTGTACGTCTACTAACATCCAACACTTGTGCGATTTGGTTTATTGAAATAAACCCAGTATTTTGAAGTAAAAGGAATAGGATTAAAGATATTCGATATTCCTTTTTTCCAATATAATCTTGTAAGTCTCCTTTTTGGTTACTCATATACGTATCAAACATTTCTTGATTGTTTATTTGTAAGAAGTACCCACGTTTACTTACGGTTACGATTTTAAATCCATTGGATTTTTCATCTTGTCTAATTTGACTTAATAATCCTCGAACCTTTCGTTCTGAAAAGTGAAGATTTTGTTTTAAATCTTCAAGTGATAGAACATCATTTGCTTGAAATAATTCTAATATTTGTTTATTCACTATGTTTATCTCCTAACGTCATTATTGCATCTTCAATTTCCTAAGAACAGGCGAAATCATGCAAAAAAAAGTGTGCAATTTTGCACTAATTAAAATAATTCTTAATAGCCTCAAGTTAGAGTCTATGTCTAGTTGCTAATCCAACTACTCAAAGTATACGATGTGAAAATAAAAAAAGAAAATATGAATCAAGTAGTCTTTTCTGCAAACACCCACCTTAAGGGTACAAGATTTTGCTTTTGAATATCTAAAAGAGTTATCAACCACAAAAAAAGAAGCATCAAATGATCATATGATGACTTCTTATTAAGATACTTTTTTGAGTTTTATGTGCGTTTCTTAAGTAATAATGTTGTTAAGAAACCAACGATTCCAGATACTACAATAACAGCAATTCCCCAATACATATTTGTCAATCCATCATATGGAGGAATGGAAATAATCATTGTTGGTAGTCCAGGAATACCAGAAACGATTGAGTTTTGTGCTAAGTTTGTAAGTCCGGCAAGAATACCACCGACTGCACCACCAACCATAGAACCAATTAGTGCTTTTCTATCTTTGATTAATACACCAAATAAAGCTGGTTCAGAAATCCCCATTAGACCTGTAACACCTGCAGAAATTTGTGTTCCTTTTTTAACAGGATCTTTTTCTAAATATGCAACTGCTAATGCAGATGTAGCGATTGCAATATTTGTTCCTAACATTGCTGGAATTAAAAATGTGTCATATCCTTGTGTAGCTAATGCTGTCACCATAATTGGAACGAGTGCTTTGTTTGTTCCAGTTAGCACAGTAAAGCCAAATAGTGCACCTACTAAACCTAAAGCAAGCCAACCAATCTTATCGTGAATGAATACAAAACCTTCAGTCATCCAATCCCCAAGAATAACTCCAAGTGGTCCAACAATTAATAATGTAACTAATGTTCCAACGAGAATTACAACCAATGGAATAATGACATCTTTTAAGTAACTAGGAATGATGTTGTATATTAATTTATGTGTTTGAGCCATTACAACAACACCAAGAAGTACAGGTAGTGCTGTATATGAATATGTTGTCGCAAGAACTGGAATTCCAAATAAATCAAGATTTTCTACTCCATTAATACTTTGATTCAATAGTACAGCACCTAGAAATATTCCATAAATAGGATTGATATTTAATTGTTTTGCACATCCATATCCTACATATAAAGGTAAGAAGAAGAAACCAGTACTTGCGATTGCATTAATTAATGTATAGGTTGGTGAGTCTGTTGAGAGACCAATTGTTAGTACGAGAATGTTTAATAATGCAGATATTAGTCCAGTAGCAACAACAATTGGCATTGTTGGTAAAAAAGCAGCAGCTAGAAAACTAAGTGCTCTTGAGAAAGGATTTTCCTTCTTTGTTTCTACGCTTGTTTCATTTCTTTTGTCGCTTGAACCTGTTAGTTTTGAAAATGCATTGTAGACTTGTTCAACATTAGGCCCAAAGATTACTTGTAGTGTACTACCTTGTTTCACTACACCAAGTACACCGTCTACTGATTCGACTTTTGTTGTGTCAATCGAACCAATATCCTTAACATCAACACGTAATCGAGTTGCACAGTGCGTAACGTTTGTAACGTTTGAAGATCCAATGATATTCAATAGATCTTTTGAAATGTGATCAAAATTCATTAAGTTTAGCCCCCTTTTGTTTTTGGCATTTGAAATAAAGAACGTTCTTCATGAGCTAATCATACATCTTTTTGTCATCTTATGAGTTACAAAAAATGCACCCTTTTTCATGTAGGTGACATCTTTTGCACCCTCGTATGAAATTCGTTGATTTACAAAAAAGCATCGCTTATGATTTGACTGACAAGGAGGTTTATACGATGTCTAATAACAATATTTTTTCTGATAACTTTTTATGGGGTGGTGCAACAGCGGCAAATCAATCAGAAGGTTTTTGGAATGCAGGGGGAAGAGGACTTTCAATTGCTGATACTGCACAATATCATCCGAATCAGGACTATGGAACATATGAAGCATTTGAGGAATTATCTATAGAAACAATAAAAGATAGATTAGAAGATACAAAGAATTATTATCCAAAACGATGGGGGAATCATTTTTACGAAAGATACAAAGAGGATATTTCTCTTTTGGCAGAAATGGGTTTTAAAGCTCTACGTATGTCTATATCGTGGTCAAGAATATTTCCACTAGGTGATGAGGAATTGCCAAATCAAGAAGGATTGGATTTCTATAGGAATGTATTTAAGGAGTTAAAGGCTAATGGAATTGAACCAATTGTGACATTATCACATTATGAAACACCGGCACATTTAGCAACTACATACGGTGGTTGGTTAAATCGAGATATGTTAGTATATTTTGAAAAATACTGTCGTGTTGTGATGAGTGAGTTCAAAGAATATGTGAACTATTGGATGGCATTTAATGAAATCAATGTTATTCAACATAGTTTTTATGTAGGTGGAGCAGTCCCAAAAGACTACATTAAAAATGAAGAAAATGATCGTTATCAAGTAATTCATCATATTTTAGTTGCAAGTGCAATCGCAAAGAAGGTAATGAATGAATTATGTCCAAATGCAAAAATGGGAGGAATGATTGCACGAAGAGAAGCATATCCAGCTACATGTAATCCGAAAGATGTGTTGGAATCAATACGAGAAGACCAAAACAATTTGTTTTTCTCAGATATTATGGTCAGAGGATATTACCCAAGTTATCTACTAGCTTATTTTAAAGAACATAATATTTCATTGCATATAGAAGAGTCGGATAAAGAATTGTTGAAAACATATACAGTAGACTATTTATCATTCAGCTATTATATGACGGTATTGTCCAAAGCAGAAATTGATGCAGATACTGAATTAACTACTGGAAATTTAGTAAATGGTGTGAAAAATCCATATCTAGATAGTAGTGAGTGGGGATGGCAAGTTGATCCAATCGGATTGCGTATTACACTAGAGAAGTTGTATGATCGATATCAAATACCTCTTATGATAGCGGAGAATGGGGTAGGGATTAAAGAGGAACTAAATTCTCAAATGACAATTCAAGATGATAATCGTATCGAATATTTACGTAGTCATATTAAGCAAATGCGAGATGCTGTTAAAAATGGAGTAGAATTACTTGGATATACAGCATGGGGGCCAATTGATATTATTAGTATGTCAACATCGGAAATGTCCAAACGCTATGGGTTTGTATATGTAGATGCGGATGACTATGGAAATGGTACATTCAATCGTTATAAAAAGCAGAGTTTTTACTGGTATAAAAAAGTAATCAAGTCTAATGGTGCAAATCTAGACTGATGATTACATATATAACAAAATAATAGATTTGTCGAAAGCGCATAGATGTAAAATTCTATGTGTTTTTTTGATGTGTTTTGTGCAAAATTAACATCTTTTATTTATAATTCACAAAATATTCGTGTTATAATTTAAATGTGTTTTATAAGGAGGGTTTTTAAATGTTAAAAATAACACAAAGAGGGTTAACGAAACTCGTTGCCTTATTTGCGGTTGTTTTTGTCGCATGCGCAACAATGTTTTCGACAAATGCAACAGTAAATGCAAAAGAAAATGCAAACACATACGTGAATGCAGAAAGTGATGTTACAGTAAACGCTAAGGTAGATTCAGGTACTGATGATACATACACAGTTACTGGAACATTTCAGGTAGTACCAAAAGAGTTGACAGTAACAAATCAAAAAGATGTAGATGTAGTGTTTGTGCTTGATTCATCTGGAAGTATGGGGTACGGTATGGACGGTGCCGAAAAAAAAGCAGGAGCAAATGAAAAAACAAGAAATGAAGTAGTAGTTGAAAATACAAAGAAACTTGCTGAAGCAATTATGAACAGTAATGCAAATAACCGTGTGGCTGCAGTAGACTTTGATTCAACAGCGAAAACACTTACGACGTTCACTTCAGATTTAACAACTTTCAACAATGCAGTTGATAGACTAGATAAAACTGGTGGAACATATCTTGGAAGTGGGGTTAAAGAAGCTGAAAAATTAATCAGTGAAGACACGAATACGGAAGATCGAGTAAAAGTTATTATTGCGATTACTGATGGTCAAGATGACCCATCTTCAAATGCAAGTTTAACTCTGTCTCATTTTAAAAGTTTGAAGGATACAACAACTATCTATCGTCTAATTGGAATGGGATTCTCAGAAGATAAGAATAAAGAAGGTGCAGATGCACTAAACAATTTATCAGCTTCGGTTGGAGCAAACGTGAATGCCCAAACGCACATTATTCCATTGGAAGAAGATATATTAGAAGATGTGCTTAATAGTATTCATACTGAGGTTTCAAAAGCGATGATTGATATGGTGAATGTAGATGTAACACTTCCACAAAGCTATGATTTTGTGGCTGGTTCACTAGAAATCACAGAAGAAAATGGAGCAGACATCCAAGGTGGTAGTGCTGGTGATGTACATGATTTTGCTTTTGGAGTAAGTAGTCCAACTACGGGAACGTATACATATTCATACAAAGTGAAAATTAACCAAGCAGAAGCTGCTAAGTTAACACAAAAAGAGTTTAAGACAACAACCATTCAACAAAAAGTAACTTTTAATTACACATATGGTGAAGAAAAAGGTGCAGTAGCAATTGATGAAGCAGTTGATTTAACAACACATAAAGTAAATGTTAGTTCATGTGAAAACTCTACAATTGAAAATACATATAAAACTACAGAATATTATGTAGGAAACGGTGCAAGTCATACGGCTACATGGGCACCTAAAGATGTAAAAGCGACACTAGAAGAAGTTGTAGTAACTACATATCCAATGAATAAAGATGCAGTAGTTAGTAAAGTTGATCTTTCAACACTATCAGGAAATGCATACGCACTTACAGATATTATGGATTGCACAAATATCTATGTAGGGTATGAAAAATCAGCACCTAGTATTGCGCCAGATGTAAAAGATACACCAAAGGATGAACCAAAGAAACTTCCAAGTGTAGCTACTGGTCAAAATGCAACAGGACTTATTGTTATGTTAGTGACTTTAGCAGGAGCTAGTTTATATCTAGCATATAGATTAAACCGTTACCGTAAGTCATTATAGGAATAGATACATATAGAAATCAGTTGTTTAGGCAATTGGTTTCTTTTTTCTGTCCATAAAACAGGAAATATGGTGTAATGTAAGTACATACTTGAGGGGATACTATGGATATAACAATACGAGAAATGAAACAATCAGACTGGAAACAAGTGGCTGCAATTTACAAGCAAGGAATTGAGACAAATCTTGCAACATTTCAAACAGAAATACCAACATATAACGCATGGGATAAGTCACATCTAAAGCAGCTAAGATATGTTGCATGTATTCAAGACAAGGTTGTTGGTTGGGTTGCATTAAGTTCAACATCGTCAAGAGAAGTATATAAAGGTGTTTGCGAGATTAGTGTCTATATTGATCGTTCGTATGTACGATGTCATATTGCATCCACCTTGTATGAACAAGTAATTCCCGCATCTGAAAAACAGGGGATTTGGACATTACAAGCAGGAATTATGGAAGAAAACATTGCAAGTATTAAGTTACACAAAAAACATGGATTTCGAATTGTTGGTTATCGCGAACGTATTGGAAAAGATATTCTTGGTATATGGAGAAACACCATATTGATGGAACGTAGAAGTACATATATAGAATAAAACAAATTAAAAACGCCAACTCTCGCGCGATATGAGAACTGGCGTTTTATAATATTCTATTGTTTGTTTTTACGGTTGGCTAGAATTCCTTTTACAATAAGTACAATTGCAACAACATCAATAACTAATGTAATTGAACCTAATGCAACCTTATCTGATTGTACATCTGATCGTAATGCAACTCGTAAGATAATATCAAGTACTAATAGCGCAACTCCAAAAAGAATCATTTTCGTATTTTTATTCATGTGATTTCCCCCTTTACACGCGTTTTAGTATACCATAATGTATTGCATAAAATATATATTTTTTTTGATGGACAAAAAAAGAAACCATGACAAGGCATGATTTCTAACGTTTATTTTTGAAGATCTGCAGCAACTTTTCTAGCTACATATACACCACTAGCACTTGCGTGACTTAATGAGTGTGTAACTCCACTACAATCACCAATAACATAAAGTCCTTTATGTTTTGTTTCTAGTTGGTTATCAACATCTACTTGTAAGTTATAGAATTTAACTTCTACTCCATATAGTAATGTATCATCACTTGCTGTTCCTGGAGCAATTTTATCTAATGCATATAGCATTTCAATGATATCATCAAGTTGACGCTTTGGAATAACAAGACTTAAATCACCAGGTGTGGCATTTAGTGTTGGTGTCACAAATCCATCATCAATTCTTGATTGTGTCGAACGTTGTCCACGAATCAAATCACCAAAACGTTGGACAAGCACTCCTCCAGATAACATGTTTGATAAACGTGCAATACTTTCTCCATATTCATTAGAATCTTTAAATGGTTCCGTGAACTTGTTAGAAACAAGTAAAGCAAAGTTTGTGTTTTCTGAGAAACATCCTTTGTCTTCGTATGAGTGTCCATTTACAGTAATAACACCATTTGTATTTTCATTTACAACAATTCCGCGTGGGTTCATACAGAATGTACGAACTTTATCCTGGAATTTTTCTGTACGATAAATAATTTTACTTTCGTATACTTCATCTGTGATATCTTCAAATACAGCAGCAGGTAGTTCTACACGAACTCCAATATCTACACGGTTACTGCGTGTTTCAATATTTAAGTTATCACAAATCGATTGCATCCATTTTGAACCTGAACGACCTGTTGAAATGATACAAGTATCACATTCATATACCGTTTCACCAACATATACTTTATAGTCATGGTCACTTACTTTTTCAATTTTTGTTACTGAGGAATGGAATTTCCAATCAATTGTATCTTCCAATTCTTTGTATAGGTTTTCTAGAATGATGTAGTTTAAGTCTGTTCCTAAGTGACGAACTTGTGCATCAAGTAAATGCAATTCGTGTTGCAAACAGCGCTTTTTCAATTCAGAATTTGCAGTAGAGAATTTACGAGCACTTGCTCCACCGTATTCCATATTAATATCATCTACATAATTCATTAGATCAAGTGCTTCTTGTTTTCCAACGTATTCGTGTAAGTTTCCACCAAATTCGTTAGTGATGTTGTATTTTCCATCAGAGAATGCACCTGCACCACCGAAACCTTTCATAATGTCACAACTTGGACATGAGATACAGCTTCGAATATTCACACCATCGATAGGACAGTGGCGTTTACTTAGTGGATTTCCTGCCTCTAGTACTAGGATGTTAAGTTCTTTGTTTTTTCTTGTTAGTTCTAGTGCTGAGAAAATCCCACCAGGACCAGCTCCAACGATGATTACGTCATATTTCATAGTTATCTTACCCCCATTGGTATTATAAGGAATTTAGTTAAAAGTGCAAGCGTTATATTCACTTTCTTATTGTGGTATAATAATAGACACGAAAATGGAGAAAATGATATGTTCCAAGATACAATTGTAGCGATTGCAACTGCACTCCAACAAGGCCCCATTGCCATTGTTCGAATGAGTGGTCCAGATGCAATAGAAATCGCAAGTACATTATTACATAAAGACTTACATCAACAAGCAAGCCATACGATTACATATGGTTTTATTCGTGATCCAAAAAATGGTGAGAAAGTTGATGAAGTACTTGTTTCCTTATTTAAAGCACCAAAAACATATACTGGTGAAGATATGGTGGAAATCAACTGTCATGGTGGTTCATACATTACCAAAGAAATCTTGCGTCTGTGTTTAGAAAATGGTGCGCGTATGGCAAATCCTGGTGAGTTTAGTCAACGTGGATATCTAAACGGTAAAATGGATTTAACGAAAGCAGAAGGAATTCATGACATGGTGTTTGCGCAAGATAAAAACAACGCACGTATGGCAATTCAAGCAATCCAAGGAAGTGTTGTCAAAGTCATGGATCCATTGTTAGAAAAACTACTTGATATTATTGCCAATATTGAGGTGAATATTGATTACCCTGAATATGATGATGTAGAACTATTAACTGCTGAAATCTTATTACCAAAAACGTTAGATTTATTAAAAGATATTGATGAGGTGTTGCGTCGCGCATCCTCAGGTAAAGTTTTACGTGAAGGTATTAAAACCGCAATTATTGGAAAGCCAAATGTAGGAAAATCAAGTTTATTAAATGCCTTGCTTGAAGAAGATAAAGCGATTGTTTCGGATATTGAAGGAACAACACGTGATATTGTAGAGGGTAGTATTCGTTTAGATAATGTAACATTACATCTAATTGATACAGCAGGAATTCGTCAAAGCGATGATACAATTGAGAAAATTGGAATTGATCGTTCGAAGAAAATGGTGGAAGAAGCACAACTTGTACTTGTGGTATTTGATGGTTCAAAACCATTGGATGCACAAGATGAAGAATTGCTTGCTATTAGTGAAGGAAAAGATCGCTTACTTATCTATAATAAAAAAGATGAGAAAGCGCATGATGGAATTAACATTTCTGCTAAAGAAGGAGATGTTGATGTCTTAATGGATGCTTTGAATGAAAAATACCAAGCATTCCATCAAGCATACCAAATGCCAATGCTACAAAATGAACGTCAATTATCTTTAATGGCAAAAGCAAAAGTATCTTTAGTGAAAGCAAAAGAAGCCCTTGAGTTAGGATATGAACTAGATCTTGTGACAATTGATCTTCAAGATGCATATTATTCACTAAAAGAAATCCTTGGTGAAGTAAGTAAAGATGATTTACTTGATACATTATTTTCAAAATTCTGTTTAGGGAAATAGTTAGGAGTGTTTATGGATTATTCATTAATTGATACACATGCGCATCTTACATTTGATCGACTTTATGAAAGAGTGGATGAAATTATACAACATGCTAAAGATGCACATTTTAATAAAATCGTTTGTATTTGTACAAGCGTTGTTGAGTTTGAACGCGCATTAACTTTACAAATAAAATATCCTGATATGTTAGATATAGCCCTAGGCTTTCATCCTAGTGATTTATTTGATATTAAAGAATCGGATCTACAGCGTTTAGAACAAGCATGTCAAAATCATGAAATCATCGCAATTGGTGAAATTGGATTAGATTATCACTATGATGGTACGGACATTGAAATGCAAAAAGAATTGTTTATGAAACAAATTGAACTAGCCAATACATATGGTTATCCGATTTTAATTCATATGCGTGATGCAACAAAAGATACACTAGATATACTTGCAGCACACTGCAAGACAAAGTTTTTGATGCACTGTTTTAGTGGTAGTAAAGAAACTGCAGAAATCGTGATGAAAATGGGCGGATATATTTCGTTTGCTGGTCCACTTACATTTAAAAATGCACGTGGTTTATTAGAGGTGCCTGCAGTTGTGCCAATCGATCGAATGTTTATTGAAACCGATTGTCCGTTTTTGACTCCACATCCATTTCGTGGAAAAGAAAATGAACCGATGTATGCAAGTTATACGTTTGCAAAATTAGTAGAACTACTAGATATTGAGCCAAAGGTATTAGCGGATCAAATGCAAGTAAACTACAAGCATTTTTTCAAACTATAGCTTTTTGCCTATACATGCTATAATTATGGAGAACTTATGAAAATACAAACATGTGAAGTATGTCAAAAGGAAATACAAACGAAGAAAAAAATTATGTTTGCCCATATTCGTTGTGAGCATTGTCGCTCAGAGTATGAACTAAAAAGCGAAGCTTGGCGTTGGTATATTCTTTTTCCTTTTGTGAGTGTTATATTCGCCATGTTTATTTCAATTAATATATTAAAAACAGATGATATATTTCTAAAGATGATCATTATATTAGGAAGTGCAGGGATCATGTATCGAATCTTGTGCTACCTTGGTTTTTATTTCCACTTTTTATGCTATCAATTGCGTAAAAAGGGATAGGAGGATCTATGACAAATTCGATGCAAGGAAAAAAGGAAACCCTACAAAAACGCATGAAACAACGCTCAAGTGACTATGATCGTTATGGACGATATATGGCACAGAATTTCACGCGTAAGAATTTATGGATGCGCTTTATTGCGGAATTGGGTGATATTGCTTTTATGTTACTTCCAGTCATTTTATGGCTTGTTGTTTTTATACTTACAAGTAGTGGTTTTATCAGTGTAAGTTTATTGAATTTTGCAGCTATTGTTACAGTTGTTTTGATTGTAATATTTGCAATTGGAGCAAACACGTATTTGACAATTATGTTTAAAGGGCAAAGTTTTGGTAAAATTGCAATGCGCTTAAAAGTGGTAAATAGCGATGGAAGTGAATGTTCAAGAAAGAGATTATTTGTTCGTGAAGCATTTGGTAAAACATTACCAATGTTTGCCTTTTATGGATTATTCTCATTATTTACAAATGGAATATTAGGAATACTTGCATTTTTAGTGCTTGATGGCTTACTTGTCTTTATTGATGGACGTCATCGTAGTATTATCGACTTTATTTTGAAAACAAAAGTCGTTTGTTTAAATGATGCTGTTCGTCGTGAAGATATTGTTGTTGAAAAACCAGCAGCAAAAGAAACACCAAAAGCGGAAAATACGATTGATTTACATGTAATTTCTACATTTTCTCATGATGGAGAATACAATGTTGAAGATCTATTTAAACAAGCAAAAAAAGCCGGTGTACATACACTGTCGATTACAGATCACAATAGTGCAAAAGCAAACTTATCTGCGTTGCGTTTAGCACCTTTATATGAGATTAACTACATTCCTGGAATTTCTATCGATTGTAGTTATAAAGATATGCATATGCGCATCTTGGGATACTTTATCGATCCATCTGATGAGCGTTTTGTGACATTGGAACACGAAAACTTGATGAAAGAAAAAGCGAGTAGTATGCGTCGTGTAAAACTCTTTGAAGAGTTTACAGGTATAGAAATCGATACCGAACAATTACTGAAAGGCAATCGTTTCCAACTTGCTTCACCAGAACTAATTGCTCGTTATGTACTAAATAATGTAAATTATAAAGATCATCAATTGATTGCACCATATTTAACTGGAAATAAACGAAATCGTCCAATTGCAAATTTCGTGCAGGATTTCTTTGCTCCTGGAGCAGTTGCATATTGCCCAGTTGCACATCCAAAAGTAGAAGATATGATTTCTTTAGTGAAAGCAACCGGTGGTGTTGTTATGTTAGAAGATCCAATGGTGTATTTAAAAGATGAACCTGAATATATCAGTGAATTACTAGAGTCTGGTGTTGATGGACTTGAAGTGTTCACGCCTAGACAAAGTAAGAATGATGTAAAGTATTTACTGAAATTGGTAAAAAAATACAATTGTGCAGTCAGTGCGGGTAGTGAATACCATGGTGAAAAACGCAAAGAATTTATACTTGGACATACGACATGTCCACTAGATGCAGAAGCACTTGTAGAAAACTTTGTGGAAACATACGCTAGCAAGAGCGAGTAAAAAAATGGTTGACAAGCACTTTAGATAGGCGTAAACTAAGTACAAACATAAGCAAAGAGGCTTTGTAAGAAAAAAACTTACAAAGCCTCTTTTGTGTTTTTGCTTGTGTTTGGACCGACACAAAGGTGTGTACTTTTTATAAAGTATGCATCTTTTTTTGTTATAAGGGAGGTATGTGTATGGGTTCATTTTCTGGTATTGATACGTTATGGGTATTATTGGGGGCAACACTTGTATTTTTTATGCAGGCTGGTTTTGCGATGGTAGAAACAGGATTCACTAGGGCAAAAAATGCGGGAAACATTATTATGAAAAATTTAATGGACTTCGCATTAGGAACGATTGTCTTTTGGATTATTGGTTTTGGTTTGATGCAAGGAGAAGACATTGGAGGATGGATTGGTTCATTCGATTTCTTTATTCAAGGGAATTATGATAGCAATATCCCAACTTATGTATTTGTGATATTTCAAACTGTGTTTTGTGCAACCGCAGCTACGATTGTTTCTGGAGCTATGGCAGAACGTACAAAGTTTTCTAGTTATTGTGTGTATTCTATAATTATTAGTATGATTGTATATCCAATCTCAGGTCATTGGATTTGGGGTGGCGGATGGTTAGCGCAACAAGGTTTCCATGATTTTGCAGGATCTACTGCAGTACACATGGTTGGTGGAGTCGCTGCTTTAGTTGGTGCTAAAATTCTTGGACCACGAATTGGAAAATACGGAAAAGATGGAAGTGTAAAAGCAATTCCTGGTCATTCATTAACACTTGGAGCGCTAGGTGTGTTTATCTTATGGTTTTGTTGGTTTGGATTTAATGGTACTTCAACATTATCGTTAAGCAGTTCAAAGTCGATGGTGAGTGCAGGTAATATTTTTGTGAATACGAACTTAGCTGCAGCATGTGCAACGGTTGTAGTTATGCTATTCACTTGGATAAAATATAAAAAGCCAGATGTGTCAATGACATTGAATGGCTCTCTTGCTGGACTTGTAGCAATTACTGCGGGATGTGATGTAGTAGATCCCTTTGGTGCAGCTATCATTGGATGCTGTGCAGGGCTAGTAATGTTATTTGTTGTTTGGTTCATGGATTATATTGCACACATTGATGATCCTGTTGGTGCAATTGCTGTACATGGTGGTTGTGGTGCACTTGGAACCTTGATGACAGGACTGCTTGCTGTTGATGGTGGTTTGTTTTATGGTCATGGAATGGATTTCTTTATTACACAGTGCATTGGAGTAGTTAGTGTGATTCTATGGGTTACAGTAACCATGACAATTGCGTTTATGACTATAAAGAAAACAATGGGCTTACGAGTAACAAGGCAAGAAGAACTTGTTGGTCTTGATATTGAAGAACACGGACTTGTTTCTTCATATGCGGGTTTTAGTTTTGATGATATAACACCAACAGAACAATTAGATGATGTATATGAATATACTCCACTATATATGGAAAAAGAAACATCGATAACAAGTGGAATATATAAAGTGGTCATTGTATGTCGTCCAGAGTGCTTTGAAAACTTAAAAGAAGCGCTTAGTGCAATTGGAGTCATGGGATTAACCGTGACAAAAGTGCTTGGATGTGGAACACAAAAAGGACAAACGGAATATTATCGTGGTGCTAAGGTTGATACAGAGCTATTACCGAAAATAAAATGTGAGGTAGTTGTTGCTAAAGTGCCAGTTGCACTTGTCGTAGATACAGCAAAACGTGTATTACACACTGGAAATATTGGAGATGGGAAGATCTTTGTATATGATGTAGTTGATGCAATTAAGGTTCGTACAGGTGAACAAGGCGTTGATGCACTTCAATATGAAAAGCAATGATTCGAATATATGCTGCAAAACGATACAATTATTGAATGAAATAAAGATATATTCAATTATGAAAAGGTGAGGAAGGGATAGAGTGTTTTAAGGTTACTAAAGATCGACTTTTTATGAAGTAAGCCATACGAAAGTCGATTTTTTCTATTATGCATAGAAATTATTCATTTAAGAAATAAAGTGGTTATAAATCGTGAATAAATATTGCGTATTTTCACCCACAATCATGATAGTTTTATTATAAAAACAGTATAAAAAAACGTTGTTTTTTAGAAGTTCAATATGTAGTAAAATGTGATGAATACTGCGTTTTTTTCATCATTTGACCCTTAATAGAAAAAGCATAAATATATTTATGTGAAAATTTGGGATTTGATTGTGTAAGGGCTTTCACTATGGTATCATCAAACTTGTAAAAATCTATATGATTTTGTTATGTAGAAAATGAATAAACACTGAGGGGTGACCGAATGAATTCAATCAAGAAAACTTTCGTACTAGGGACACGAAAACTCAAAGAATTAAACACAATTTTAATGAGCAACTTTAAGGTAGGATTAAAAGTTGCTGGAACATGGGCAAATACATGTAAAATCAAAGCTAGTGTAGCTGGTGCAGAACTATTAGAATTAGCAATGGCTTTATCAAGTCAAGCAATTGTAAAAGCAGATGCAGCATTTACAGAAATCTATCCAGTAGTTATCAAACAAACGAAAACTACGTGTACTTCAATTGCAAGTAAAGCAAACGTTGCTTTATCTACAATTGAAAACCGTTTTGGTAAAGTACACTTCAACTTTCAACACTTTGTATTAACAACAACTACTGCTGCTTTAGTATTTGCAGTAACATTTACATTTACTGGACTAGGACGCTCACAAGTTGATGCAGCAACTGTTCTTCGTAAAGTAGAAGTTGCTACTCCATTAAATGAAAAAGCAATCAAAGTGAACTATGGTGATGATAGTGCAATTATTGATGTTGCTAAAGAAATCATTTCAAGAAATGAAAGTAATGTATACGATGCAAAAGCAATTACACTTAACGATGGAAGCCAAGGATATGAAATTGGTAACTACGTAGTGAAATTGGATCGTATCCCAACAAAAGAATTAAGAGAAGATACTGTAGCAATTAAGATTCAATCAAAAGAAGCTTATGCAAGTGACAGTGTAAATAAAGTAGAACTAAACAACGACAAACCAGTAATCGCTGATGATGTATTTGCAGTTAACTCATACTTAGTTAATGTAAAATATGTAGATACACAAGCACCAGTGATTGCTTTATCAGAAACACATGTAGATGTACTTGATACAGGAGACTTTGATCCTCAAGCATATGTAACAGGTGTATTTGATAACTACGACGAAGTAGTGAACTACACAGTAAGTGGAGAAATCGAAGAAAACGAAGATGGATTATACATCGACGGAGATTATACATTCACATATACAGCAGTTGATGCTAATGGAAATAAAGCAGAAGCACAATTAGTTGTAACTGTAAGTGAAGATGAAGAAGCTGCTGAAGAAAGACGTGAAGCAGAATTAGAAGAAGAACGTGAAGCAGAAAGAGCTGCTCTTGCATTAGAAGAAGAAAACGCAAGAAACTCTCAAGTAGCTGCAGACAATGGTTCTTCAGTGAATGTACCTGATTCAGTAAGTGGGAACTCAATCGTTGCTGCTGCATACGCTCAATTAGGTGTTAACCAAGACTGTACAATGTTAGTAACAAACGCATTGGCTGCTGTAGGTATTTACTACCACGGATGGCCAGCTGGATACATGAGCTTAGGAACAATCGTTCCTGCTAGCCAAGCACAACCTGGTGATTTAATTTACTACGATAACGCTGGAGCTGGAGTACCACACATCGCTGTATACATTGGTGGTGGACAAGCAATCCATGGTGGATACATGGGAACTACTGCAATCGCAAGTGCATACTTAGGTTCAGGACCTGTATTCATTCGCTTACCTTAAGTTTAAGAATCAAAGATGGAAACCTTACGGAATCCATCTTTTTTATTGATTACATATATATTAACAACTTGTATATAACGTTATGACGACTAGCCAACCTAAGTGTAAATAATGACTGCAAATGCATAATAAAAAGAAGCTGTTACATGTAAGAGTTATTTCTCTATTGTATACAGCTTCTTTATTTACTTTGTGCTTGTTAGGTTGAATGGTTCAACAAACGTTGCAATTCGCGATAGTGCTTCTTTTATTTCTTCTAAACTTGATGCATAAGATACACGGATGAATCCAGTACCTGCTTCACCAAATGCGGTTCCAGGAACGCAGGCAACGCGTTGCTCTTTAATAAGTCGTTCACAGAATTCATCACTTGTTAGTCCGGTTGGACGAATGTCTGGGAAGATATAGAATGCACCTTTTGGTAGATGCGTTGGTAGTCCCATTTTATTAAACCCATCAACGATTAAGTTGCGCCGTGCTTTATATGCTAAGCGCATCGCATCAACATTTTTTTGCCCATTTTTAAGTGCTTCAATTGCAGCGTATTGCGCAGTTGTTGGTGCACTCATAATTGCGAACTGATGAATCTTAATGACTGCTTGAAGGATTGTACTTGGACCAAGTAAATATCCAAGTCGCCATCCTGTCATCGCGAATGCTTTAGAGAATCCATTGACGATTAAGACTTGATCTTTGATTTCAGGAAAATGTGCAAGTGAAGCATGTTCACCTTCATAAATTAACTCTGAATAGATCTCATCACTAATTACAATAATTTCATGTTCCTTGATAATTGGAACAAGTTTTGCATAGTCTTCTTTACTCATTGTTCCTCCGGTTGGATTACCAGGGAAGTTGATCATCAATAATTTTGTCTTATCGGTAATGCATGCTTTAAGTCCTTCTGGTGTAATTTTAAATTCATCTAGATGTTGTAGTGGTAAATACTTTACAACACCACCAGCCATGTGTACCGTTGGCTCATACGAGACAAAACAAGGTGTAGCAACAATGACTTCATCTCCAGGATTTAATAAAGCACGAAAACAGTTGTCGAGTGCTTCACTTCCACCAATTGTAACTAAGCAATCAGTTTCTGCTTGATACTCTAAATCATAGCGATGTTTATAATAATCGCAGATTTGCTTACGTAGTTCTAAAAGTCCTGCATTTTCTGTATAGTGTGTATGCCCTTGTTCGATCGAATATATTCCAGCTTCACGAATGTGCCATGGTGTATCGAAATCAGGTTCACCAACTCCTAGTGAAATGACATCTTCAATTTGTTTAGCGACGTCGAAGAATTTTCGAATTCCACTAGGCTTCATTTGTTTTACAACAGTGCTTAATTTATCTTCAAGTTTCATTATGGCGTAACAACAAGTCTTTCGCTGACTGTTTCTTCATCTTTCATAATTACGCCGCTTGTTTTGTATGTTTGTAAAACAAATAATGTACTTGTTGAAGTGATACCTTCAATACACGCAAGTTTAGTCGCAACAAAGCTTGCCACTTCTTTCATGGTTTGTCCATGAATCATAATAATGAAATCACTTTTTCCACTAGTTAAATACATTGATTCAACTTCAGGATAGTTGTAAATCTTTTTAGCGATATTATCATATCCGTGATCACGTTCAGGAATCGCATCACAATAAATAATCGATGTGACTTGTTCCTCGCTTGTTTTATCCCAATTGATAATCGTGTGGTAACCACAGATGATTTTCTTTTGTTCCAAGGCGGCGATTCTTTGCTCCACATCTTGTAAGTCTGTTTGCAAGATAACTGCAAGATCTTCAGTGTTATACTTCGCATTTGCAGCTAATAATTGTAGTAATTCTAAATCGTTCATATACTGCCTCCTTTTTATATGGTTTCTATTGTACAGTATTTTTATTATAAAAACGATAAGTACATAGGAAATTTCCTATATTTTTTGTATATGTAGGTATGAAATGTCCAAGATGTAAAAATGAAAACAAACTCTATTTCTATGAAGATGCAAAAGGAATCTATTGTCGTAAATGCATTCATTTTGGCAAAGTATATGTGGATCAACATATAGTAAGTCCACAAGTGTATAAGCCTAAAATACAAACAAAGATTCATTTGGATTATGAACTTAGTGATGTACAAAAGGATGCAATTCAAAAAGTTGAACTCTTATACGAACATCATAATAAGGTACTTGTCTATGCTGCGTGTGGTGCAGGAAAAACAGAAATCACACTCCAACAAATTCAACAACACTTACGAAATGGAAAGAAGGTTGGTTATGCTATTGCACGTAGACAAGTTGTTATTGAACTAGCAGAGCGTTTATCGCAAGCATTTCCTGGTGTAAATGTCATTAAGGTATGTGGTGGATATACAAATGTTATTGATGGTGACTTAATTGTTTGCACAACACATCAACTGTATCGGTATCATAAATGTTTTGATTTACTTGTGCTTGATGAAATGGATGCATTTCCATTTGCCAATAATGAAGTACTTCAGCAACTTGCTATCAATGCTTGTTGTGGAAAAATGTTACTGTTAAGTGCAACGCCTGAAGCACAACACTTTCAAGAAGTTGAAGATGGTTATATGGGACAAGTATCCATCTTTGAAAGACCACATAAACATCCACTAATAAAACCAAAGGTTTTTCGTTTACCAAACATACTTCAATATGTGCTTTGTTTTCTTTGTGTAATGAGACACAAAGGGAAGTGGATTATCTTTTTGCCTAAGATTTCACAGGTAGAGTTACTTGAGAAATTATGTAGACGATTTATTCGATGTAGATCAATTAGTTCAAAGACTGCAGATAAAGATGAATTGATGGTTCAATTTAATAAGGGGGAGTTTCAAATTGTCTTTGCAACAACCATCTTGGAACGAGGGATTACCATCAAAGGTGTACATGTTGCTATTTTGCATGGTGAACATGTTGTATATACAAAAGCATCTTTGATTCAAATGATTGGACGTGTCGGTCGTAAATTTGATGCACCAACAGGGTATGCCTATATATTTTGTAAAAGAAAAACAAAGGAGATAGAAGCATGCAAAAAAGAAATTATCATGATGAACAAAAAAGCGAAACATGTTTAGTCTGCTTCCAATCGGTTATGCAAGGACGAAGTATTTTTGATTACTTTTCAAATGATTGTATTTGTGGAACTTGTCGAAGATCATTTACAAGTGTACATCGTGAATATGATGTGTTAGGAATGAAAGTATTCAGTTTTTATGCATACACTACATATTTTGAAGATTTGATGTTTACGTGTAAAGAAGGTGGAGATGAAGCACTTGCTACTGTTTTTATTGAGCCATTTATTAAATACATTGAAAAAACTTATAAAGGGTATACGATTGTTTATGCACCAACAAGCAAAGAAAAACTAGAGGAACGTGGGTTTGTTCCTCTAGAGAAAATGTTTGCAAAAGTAAAGTTGAAAAAAATGCATGGCTTTGTAAAACAATACGATTATAAACAAAACAATCAAATTGCAAGTAAGCGAAAAGATGTCGCTAAAGTGATTGCTAGAAATGATGTAGTTTTACCACATAAAATTTTACTCGTTGATGATGTTTGTACAAGCGGTCATACACTAAAAGCAATGGTTGATTTACTTGCTGCGCATGATGTGAAATTGCTTACGATTGCTATGGTTCAATCATTTGACTGAATATTTGCAAGTTTTTGAATATGAAACAGTAAAAATAATTGTTCTGATTCACAAAGATGAAAATCATAGTGTTCACGAATATGTGCTGCAATATTCGCGCTACATGTAGCGGCTTTTGGAAACTGTTCTTTGTAGCAAGTAGCAAGTTCACTCATATCACTATGCGCATCAATACGATGGATAATTCGATATGCTAGATATTTTATGTGTTCAATAAAACTGTGAACACTTAATCGCTTTTCATCAATCGAAAATGATACGTGATCATTGATGATTTGATAAATATCAAGAATGATATGATGCATCGTCTTTAGTTGCTTTGTTGTTAGTGAGAAATTTGCAGCAACAATTAGTTGCGCGATTTCACTTGCATGATAGGTATTGTATGTAGGAGCTAAACTTCGTGATTGTAATTCAGAAGTAAGTGCTTTCGCAAGATTGTACTCTTGCATGAAAAAGTGTTGATTCAGCCAAAGCGTTTGTTTATCTACCTTCGCATCTATGATTTTAGAGTGATGCAAATAGCGACACAAATCAACGTATAGAGAATAATTCACCTTTTCATTAATATCGCGTTTTACAAGTGATACGTATTTTCTGACGAGTTCACCATAGTTGATGGGTTCAAGTTGTAAGTAGTTGTTATTTGTTTGAATTGATTTTGAATGTAACATGTAGGTCTCCTTTCTAGTTGTATCTTTATCTATATGCACATCATAAACTGTATAGTTACTAGACGGTCAAGGGGTATTTTACTATAATGTAAATAGGTGGTGATTTTATGGAACAAACAATAGATCGTAAGATGTATTTATCAATTGGAGAGTTTGCCAAAGCCTCTGGAGTAAGTCGAAAGAATCTGATTTACTATGATCAAATTGGTGTATTTACGCCGGATATCACTTTAGATAATGGATATCGTTATTATTACTATCGTCAACTATATACGATTCGTATGATTCGTATTTTAAAGGAGACAGGTATGTCACTTGAAGAAATAAAAGCATATAGTGATAAGCGTTCACCTGAGGCGATGATAGAATTATTTGAAATGCAACACAAAAAAGTTGAAGCAAAAATTGCAAAGCTTCAACAGGTTCAACAGATGATGGAAATGCAAGTTGCATACGCCAAACAAGTAAGTGATATAAAGATTGGTGATATACGAGTGGAACATCGAAGTAAGCGGCAACCTATTTTTGTGGCAAGCAAACAAGTGATTAAATCAAAGACACATACAGAATCAATGACGCGCATGAGCACAAAATTTTATCAACAGGCAAAGCAAGAAGGATATGATGTTGCTTTTCCATTAGGCTTTCATCAACGGATGAAAAGTATAGATAATGTAATTAGTTATAGTTTTGACACGGTTGATTCAGCTGAATTTTATTATCATGTTCCAAAGAGTGATACGTATATCGAAGCAGGAAGCTACTTGATTGGATATATGAATGGAGATTTTAAACAACTAGAACAGTTTAGTAAAAGTATGTATAAATATGCTATAAAGCATCAACTAAAAGTGGAAAACGATATTTACGCAGATTATTTACTTAATGAAATATCGGTTCAACATTCCATTGATATTGTGATACGTGTTTCCATTCGATTGAAAGATGTAGATTCAGATGCAGAAATATAGGGAAAATGTATCTTATACTTCCACTGTGTATAAAAAAGGCGTATACTAGGCACAATAAAGTTTATTGACGTACAGGGAGAAACGCATGGATTTTTTTGTTTTATTAACGACGATGGTGAAGTTGTTTTCACTCATTCTCGTTGGCTATTTTCTACGAAGAGCAAATCGATTGGGTGATGAAATGATGAAGCAAACATCATTTTTGGTGGCTAATATTATGATGCCAGCATTGATTTTGTATTCCTCAAGCACACCAAGTAGTATCAGTGATGCGGAAATCATACAATGTTTATTGCTTGGAATTGCACTTTATGTTGTATTTATTATGATGAGTAAATGGATTGCTCATAAAATTGCTCATACGCATGAAGATAAGGCATTGTATCAAATCTTACTTGCCTTTGCTAACTTCTCATTTATTGGCTATCCACTGTTGGAAGTGATGTATGGAAATTATGCAGTATTCGTTTTTACGGTACTACATTTGCCATTTAATATTTTGATTTACACATATGGTGTCTATTTGCTTAATAAGGGGAAACGCAGTTTCAAGGTAAAAGAATATGTACGCATGTTTTTAACCCCAGGTGTAATTACATCAATTATTGCCTTAGTTTGTTTTTTAGCGAAGTTTAAATTACCAAGTTTTGTGACAGAAACAAGTGGGTTGCTTGGTCAAGCAACTGTACCATTAAGTATGATTGTCGTTGGTGGAAATCTATCGTTTGCAGGACTTGCCAAAAACAAGGAAACCATCGCACTGCTAAAAAATGTCTTTATTAAGATGTTTATCTTTCCGTTTATCGGTTTTGGATTGATCTATTTTCTAGATGTTTCGGTATTCTTAAAAGAACTGTTTGTATTCTCATTTATGTTGCCATCAGCTTCTATCCCGTTGATGTTGGCTTTGCAATATGATGTGGATACAAGCATTGCTTCAAAAACAATTTCACTAACAACGTTAGTATCTGTGGTAAGTATACCGTTATTTATTTTTCTATTATTTTAAAAAAATGAGCGTTGGCTCATTTTTCTTTTGGATTGGCAAATGTATGGTTGTATGCAAATTGAACACCATGTGCATCAAATTCTTTCTTTAAGGCAAAGCGCAAATCGCTTAATATGTGAAATCCGGAGATGGAATCTTCTGAAAAAACTTCAGCACGTAAGACCATACCCGTATCAGCAAAACGCGTACAACTGATATTAACTGGTGAAATATTTGCTTGAATTTCTGCATGTGAACGATTATCAATGAATTTTGGATGTTGCAAACAAACTTCTTTCATCAGTTGTACTGCTACATCGATATCAGAATCAAAGGTAACTACAACTTCAAAGTAATTTGATTTCACACTAGTCACAAAGTTTGCATTTTCAACAACTGCTTGGTTGATCGCGTTATTTGGAATAATGATGCGATTGTTTTCATATGTACGAATAATTGTATGACGCAATGTGATTTGTTCGACATATCCGATAAGTTGATCTTGATTGATTTTGATTAAATCACCAACAACAAATGGTTTTGAAATAATAACCATAATTCCTGAAAACAAATTACCAAGTGTATCTTGTGCTGCAATACCAACAATCAAAGCGATAATTGAAGAACTTGCTAGAATTCCTTTTGCGATGGGTGCAAACATAACAAATCGACTAAATAGTAAAATTACCCAAATCATAATTAAGATACCACGCGTGATGTTTGCAATACTTCTTGCATTGACTAACTCGCGTTTTTGCATAAAGCGATTAATAAATGTGTAACAAAGGTAGAAAATAAGTGCTAACACAGTAACCACAATCAAACTTGTCAGCAATCCATCTTCAAATATCGTATTACCAAAGTCAAAAATGGTTGGTTCAGTCGTATCATTTGTAGCTAAAAACATGGTGTGCCTCCTTTAGTTTTTATATATTGTAACACGTAGATTTTGAATGTCTATTTTGAAGTTTGAAAACTGAAAATAGCTTAAAAATACAATGAAACTATTATTGGTAAAATAGTTTCGAAAAAGTTATGAAAATATGTGGGTTTTACAGGGATTACACTTGTATGTTTTATGTTTGTTTTTTTTAAAGTAAGCGTGTACAATGAGTATATGTGGTCACACTGCATAGAAAGGCTAGGGAGTACTGATCGTAATGCAAGGAAAAATCAAAATGTTCAACCCTGAAAAGGGATTCGGTTTCATTACAATTGAAGATGGAAAAGACGTTTTCTTCCATTATTCACAACTTGTTATGGATGGTTTCAAGACAATTGATCCAGATACAGAAGTCGAATTTGACATGATCGAAACAGATCGTGGATTACAAGCGCAAGACATTAAAGTTATAGCTTAATTAACACAAGGAGAGGGAAGTGAAATTCCTTCTCTTTGTTTTGTATATAGGCAGTAAATAAGGTATAATAATCAAGGTATGGAGGTATATACATGGGTATTTTAAATAAATTGTTTGGTGGGGAAAGTGGACGCCTCAAACAAATTGAATCAACAGCAAGAAAAGTTGATGCCTTAGCAGGTGAAATGGAAGCATTAAGTGATGATGCATTACGTGGAAAAACTGCAGAATTTAAAGCAAGAGTACAAGGTGGAGAAACACTTGATGATATATTAGTTGAAGCATTTGCGGTAAGTCGTGAAGCTGCAAAACGTGTGATTGGTGAGTTCCCATATTTGGTCCAAATCATGGGGGCAATTGTTATGCATAATGGTGATATTGCCGAAATGAAAACCGGAGAAGGGAAAACCCTTACTTCAACAATGGCAGTGTATTTAAATGCACTTTCATCACAAGGTGTACATGTAGTTACAGTAAACGAATACTTAGCGAGTCGTGATGCTGAATGGATGGGACAAATTTATGAATTTCTAGGATTGAGTGTTGGTGTGAATATGCGTGCACTTACGCCTAGTGAAAAACGTGCTGCATATGCATGTGACATTATGTATACAACAAACTCAGAATTAGGATTTGATTACCTAAGAGACAATATGGTGACAGACGTAAAAGACCGTGTTATGCGTGGACTTAACACAGCACTTGTCGATGAGGTCGATTCAATTTTAGTTGATGAGTCTAGAACTCCATTGATTATTTCAGGGGGAGCTAAGAAAACAGCGAACCTTTATCAAAATGCGGATTACTTCGCAAAAATGTTAAAACCAAGTGACTATGAAGTTGATGAAAAAACACGTCAAGTACGCTTAACAGAAAGTGGAGTTGCACGTGCAGAGAAAAACTTTAAAGTGAAAAACTTATATGATGTGGAACACTCACAGCTTGTTCACCACATTACAATGGCACTACGTGCAAACTACATTATGATGCGTGATGTTGAATATGTAGTTGATGGTGATGAAATTGTTATCGTTGACCAATTTACAGGTCGTTTGATGAAAGGTCGTGCGTATTCTGATGGATTACACCAAGCCATTGAAGCTAAAGAAGGTGTAAAGATCAAAGAAGAAACAAGTACGTTAGCAACAATCACGTACCAAAACTTCTTCCGTTTATATGACAAACTATGTGGTATGACAGGGACAGCAAAAACCGAAGAAGAAGAATTCTTAGAAATCTACAACATGCGTGTTATTGAAATCCCAACAAACCGTCCAGTTGCAAGAATGGACTATCCAGATGCAATTTTCGAAACTGCAGAATACAAATTCTTAGCCTTAGTAGAAGAAGTAAAAACACTTCATGAAAAAGGACAACCAGTACTTGTTGGTACAATTTCAGTTGAAGTTTCTGAACACATTAGTCAAATGTTAAAACGCGAACGTATTAAACACGAAGTGTTAAATGCGAAAAACCACGAACGTGAAGCGGATATTATCGCAAAAGCAGGACAAGTAGGTTCTGTAACAATCGCAACCAACATGGCTGGTCGTGGTACCGATATTAAGCTTTCTGATGAAAGTAAAGTGTTAGGTGGACTTGCTGTATTGGGTAGTGAACGTCATGAATCACGCCGTATTGATAACCAACTTCGTGGACGTTCTGGACGTCAAGGGGACCCTGGGTTCTCTAGATTCTATGTATCACTTCAAGATACATTGATGGTACGTTTTGGACAAGAAGGATTATTAAACAAAGCATTCTCTTCACTTGAAGGAGCTGCGATTGAATCAAAAATGGTAAGTAAAGCAATTGGAAATGCGCAAAAACGTGTCGAAGGACAAAACTACGACGTGCGTAAACAATTACTTGACTATGATGATGTACTTCGTCAACAACGTGAGATTATTTATGATCTTCGTAACCACATTTTAGAAAATGAAAATGTACATGACATTGTGAAAGAAATGTTTGAACGTGTTACAAATAACATGGTAGATGCAAACATTGGTGCAAGTGGAGATGTGGATACAAAAAGTTTAGTAAACGCATTTGAAGTACTTGGATTTGAAGAAGGAACGATCAAAGAAGAAATGTTCTTTGGATTAGACCCTGATGAAGTAAAAGGCAAAGCTTTAGATTTCACTTGGGATTTCTATGATGCAAAACTTGATGGAATTCGTGAACAATATACGCAATTCGAACGTAATGTAGTATTACGTACAATTGACCGTAACTGGATTGATCACATTGATACGATGAGTAAACTTCGTGATGGAATTCACTTACGTAGTTTTGCACAATCAAACCCATTACAACAATATGTACAAGAAGGATTTGAAATGTTCGATGATATGTCACAAAACATCGCACGTGAAATCGTATTCTTCGCAATTCGTATTAAAATCGAGCGTAAAGAAGCATAGGTGTCTATGGAATTATATGAGATTAAACAACACTTGGACAATGACAGTGATAAGTTAAAACAACTTATCGACTCTCTTTGACCTAGCTAGTAAGAAAAAACAAATTGAGGAACTTGAACAAGCGCAAAATGAACCAAATTTCTGGGATGACCACAAAAAGGCGCAAGCCAATGTGGCATCCTTGAATGTGTTAAAAGCATATGTGGATGGAAGTCATCATCTAGAAGTTGCCTATACAAATCTATTTGATATCTATGAGATGTTAAAAGTAGAAGAAGATCATGAACTTCACGAAATGTTTGAAATGGAATATGAAAGCTTTGAAGAACAACTCGAAGCTTTTGAAATCCAAGTGCTATTATCAAGTGAATATGACCAAAGCAATTGCATTCTTGAATTGCATCCTGGTGCAGGTGGTACCGAATCTTGCGATTGGGCAGAAATGCTCTATCGGATGTATACAAAGTATGCAACAAGCAAAGGCTTTAAACTGGAAGTCTTGGATTATCTTCCAGGAGATGTGGCAGGCTTAAAAAGTGTCACAGTCCGTATTGAAGGTCCAATGGCTTACGGATATTTAAAAAGTGAAAAAGGAGTACACCGACTGGTGCGTATTTCTCCTTTTGATTCAGGAGGACGTAGACATACTTCATTTGCAAGTGTCGATATCATTCCTGAATTCAACGACAAAGTTGAAATTGTCTTAGAAGATAAAGATTTGGAAATTGAAACGATGCGTTCAAGTGGAGCAGGTGGACAACACGTCAATAAGACGGATTCCGCTGTGCGTATTACCCATATTCCTACTGGAATTAGTGTGAAAAACCAAAATGGACGTAGCCAACATGACAACAAAGAACAAGCATTGCTGATTTTGAAAAGTAAACTCTATCAAAAAGAAGTAGAAGCACAAATGCAAAAAATGGCAGAAATTAAAGGAGAAAGCAAATTGATCGAATGGGGAAGCCAAATTCGTTCCTATGTTTTTCAACCGTATAAACTTGTGAAAGATAACCGCACAAACTATGAAACAACAGATGTGCAAGGAGTCATGGATGGAAAACTTGATGACTTTGTCTTTGCATATTTAAAATCATTAGTGAAGTAGGAGAATTATGAGTAAAAAAGAGATAGTAAATGATGTAGGCATGATGCTACTGGGAAATGTATTGTTGGCAATTGGAGTTGCTTTCTTTATTGTACCTAACGATATATTATCTGGTGGAGTTGCAGGGATTGCAGTTGCTATAGCACCAATTGTGCCAATCAATGTAACTGACATCATTACCATTCTCACAATATCCTTATTCTTGATTGGTGGAGCATTTCTTGGACGCAACTTTATGATTAAGTCGGCGTTTTCAAGTATTTTATATCCTGTACTCGTTCATGTCTTTGGATTGATTGCAGCAAAATATACCATTACGACTGATCCGATATTAGCTTCTATTTATGCAGGAGTATTTGTTGGTGGTGGTCTTGGGTTTGTTTTTCGAACTGGAGCCTCAACGGGAGGGATGGATATTCCTCCACTGATTATTCATAAATATACCAACATCCCTGTATCAAGACTCGTTTTGATTACAGATGCATTAACGGTATTGTTAGGGATGTCAATTCACGGTATTGAACCAGCACTGATTGGATTGATTTCCGTGTATGTAAGTAGTCTCATGGTTGAAAAAACGATGTTACTTGGTATGGCAGAAGCACAAAATGTGATGATTGTTTCTGATTATACAGATACTATCATTGAGCAAATCTATGAGCAATTGGATCGTGGTGCAACAATTGTGAATGCAAAAGGTGCATATACACGAGAAGATCGCTATATGATTATGGTTGTTATTTTGAAAAAGCAATTGCCATTACTAACAAGAATTATTGAACATGTAGATCCATCTGCATTTATGATTGTTAATAACGTAAATGAAGTACATGGAGAAGGATTTACGTATAACGGATAAGTGTTACAAATTCGAAAATGTAACACAAATATGATAAAGTGATAAAATAAAGGAAACATACATTCCTTCATACATAGGATAGATAGGAGAGTAACAATGATCGATTTTGTGGGCGTATCAAAAACGTATCCGAACGGGGTACATGCGATAAAAAATATGACCCTTCATATTTCTGAAGGTGAGTTTGTATACTTGATTGGACCAACTGGTTCAGGAAAATCTACATTTATTAAACTCATCGATGGAGAAGAAGTTCCTGATGAAGGAACCGTAACTGTAGTAAATACAAATGTAGGAAAGCTAAAATTTAAGAAAGTTCCGTATTACCGTCGTAATATTGGAGTTGTCTTTCAAGATTTCCGTTTATTACCGAATTTAACCATATTTGAAAATATCGCTTTTGCGATGGAAGCAATCGGTGAAAATAAACACGAAATTCGTAAACGGGTTCGTGAAGTATTACAACTTGTAGATTTAGAAGACAAGGCACGTTGTTTCCCGCGTGAATTAAGTGGTGGGCAGCAACAAAGAGCAACGATTGGTCGTGCTATTGCCAATCGTCCCAAAGTGTTGGTTGCTGATGAGCCAACCGGAAACCTTGACCCTGAAAAATCAAGTGAAATTATGCGTTTACTAGAACGTATCAATGAAGAAGAAAAAACGACAATTGTAATGGTTACACATGACCAACAATTGGTAGATTCTTTTAAAAAGCGTACGATCGCACTTGAGGAAGGATATATTGTTGCAGATATGATGAAGGGTGGTTACATCAACCATGAGTAAGTTTTTTCGCTCCATCCCATTCTTTCTTAAAAGTGCATTCAATTCTTTGCGTCGTAATATACCAAGTACAATTTCAAGTGCACTTGCAGTTACGGTAACCTTGATTTTGATTTCTATTTTTCTATGTTCAGCATTGAACTTGGATCACTTTATTTCTCAAGTAGAAGGTGCAGTACAAGTACAAGTACGTGTTGAACGCGATACACCAAAAGCTAGAGAAGATGAAATCAAAGCAGAACTAGAACGTATTCCAAATGTGAAAAGTGTTACGTATTCATCAAGTGATCAAGAATTTGATAAACTGATTGAAAACACGGAACAGGGTGGAGAACAATACGAAAGTTTACGCGAAGACAAACCATTCTTACCTGCATTCTATTTGGATGTAAAAGAAGGTGAAGCACTAGCAAATGTGCGTGATGCAGCTGTAAAAATTGAAAATGTATATGATGCAAACTATGGTGGAGAATCAACCTTAGGTATGGTGAATGTTTTTAACCAAGTACGCCTTGGTGGAGCCATCTTTGTTGGTGTGCTTTGTGTACTTGCGATTTTCCTAATCTCAAATACGATCAAAGTAGCGATTCAAAACCGCCGTAATGAAATTGCAATTATGCGTAATGTAGGAGCAAGCCACTGGTTTATTAAAATCCCATTTATCTTTGAAGGAATGATGATTGGTGCCATTGGTTCCATTATTCCAATCATTGTAAGTATGGTTGGATATCACGTGCTTTATGATTACTTTAATGGACGAATCTTAACTGATGTCTTCCGCTTATATAAGCCAATGCCATTTATTGGAAACATTGCACTGATTTTGCTGTTAGCAGGAATTGTTGTTGGAGCAATCGGTAGTTTACTATCTGTAAACAAACACTTAAAATGGAAACGATAGTAGCGTGTAATATGCTACTATTTTTTTGTGAACCATTCATTCATATTTTTTTACATTTATGATGTAAAAGTTTGGTTTGTTATGTGAAGTTTGCTATAATTGTTTAGTAGAAGAATTTCGGAAAAGAGGGAAAAGGATAATGATTAGAGCTATCAAATCAATACCTTATAATATAAAAAAAGCATGTAAAAGCATTGTAAGAAACCTGGGAGCATCTGTTTCCAGTATTTTTGCGGTTACAGTTACACTAATTTTAATCATGTTATTTGCAGTTGCTGCATTTAACGTTTCAAGTTTTACCACAAATATCGAAACACATATTCAAGTGCTAGCACGTGTGGATACGATTGTGGAAGATAGTCAAATTCCAGAATTGGAAGCAAAATTAAAGTCTATTGATCATGTCACAAATGTGCGTTATTCAAGTGCTAGCGAGCAGTTGGATTTATTAATCAATGATGAAAAAAGTAAAGGAAAATACAACAGTTTTAAAAATAGTAATCCTTTGCCAGCTGCATTTTATGTAGATGCAGATGAAGGGAAAAACGTCCCAGCAATTAAGAAAAAGATCTTAGAAATGGATGGCATCATGGATGCAAACTATGGTGGAGATAGTGTAAATGCAATGATTAAAGGATTTAATAGTATTCGTATTTATGGTGGAATTTTTATTGCGGCACTTAGTTTTCTAGCGATGTTCTTAATTTCAAACACGATTAAAATTAATATCCATAACCGACGTGAAGAAATCGCAATTATGCGTAATGTAGGAGCAAGTAACGGTTTTATTAAAGCACCATTCTTGTTTGAAGGAATCTTTATCGGGATACTAGGTTCCATCATTCCAATCTTGTTGACGATATTTGGATATGGGTATGTATATGATATGCTTGGTGGACATATGTTAACTTCGATGTTTACATTATTAGCTCCACTACCATTTGTGGTATACTTGAGTGGGATTTTACTAGCCATCGGTATTTTCGTTGGATTTATCGGTAGTTTGCTAGCAATCAATAAAAACTTAAAATGGAAGCGATAGTTCATAGGAGGTCATCAATGAATTTAGCGAAAGGAATAAAACGAATTACTGCAAGTGTACTTGTAGTAGCAATGTTGGTTGGGTTCAACATTCAAAATCCAAACGTACAAAGAAAAAGTGAGTTTGAAGGAAATGAAGGATACTGGACAGAGTTATGTACCCAGTATACGACAGATCAAAATACAATTGCGAAATGTAATGAATACCGCAATTACTTGCAAGGAAAAATAAATGCTGGAACACAGCAAAAAAATAACGCGCAAAGTGAAATCAATGCAATTCAAGGAAACATTGACGAACTTGGAGCATACTACGCAAAAGCAAAAGAAGATGTAGCAAATAAAGAAGGCGAAATTGCAATGCAAGAAGCTGCAATTCAAAGTATTGCAGATGAGATTGCAAAAGCAGATGTCGCAATTGCCTTACATGAAGAAAAAGTACAAGCAAGAAAAGAAAAAATCTTGGAACGTTTACTTGATGTTCAAGTCTCTATCAATGCAAATGAATATGTTGACTTCATTATGGGTGCAGAAGACTTAGTTGATTTCATTCAACGTAGTGAAAGTATTGGTACTATCAATGATGCGGACCGTAAATTGATGGATGAACTTAAAGAAGAAGTAAAACAACTTGAAGCAGCAAAAACGGAAAAAGTTCGAGTTAAAGAAACACACGAATTAGAAAAACAAAACTTAGAAGTACAACGTGTACAACTTGCACAAGAAAAAGAAAAAGCAGAGCTAGCATATAATGAGATTCTTACAAAACAAGAACAATTGCGTGCACAAATTGCATCTGCGGATTCTATGGTGGATTCTATGACCGGATTGATGCCAACAATGGCAGCACCACCAAATGCAGGAAGTGGATCACTAAACTGGAACCGTGATTGGTATTCTGGTTGGTATACAACAGGATTAAACCCATTTGTAGCGCAATACATTGGACAATGTACATGGTATGCATATGGACGTGCAAATGAAGTAAATAACGGTAGTTACATGGGACTTCCAACAGGAAATGCACAAGATTGGTATGGTTCTGCTGCTGCACGTGGATATAGTGTAGGAAGCGAACCAAGAACAAACGCAATTGCGGTTTGGGGACATGGATACTATGGTCATGTCGCATTCGTTGAAAGTTATGGTGGTGGAATGATTACCATCTCTGAAGCAAATGTAAATGCTCCAGGGGGTGGACTTCCAACATGGACAAGTTTAGATGTAGCAATTCAATATACACTAACAAGTCAAATGAGTTATGCTGCATTATGCGCACAACGTGGAACACCAATTGGATTTATCTATCTATAAGGCACAGTGTGCCTTATTTTTTTCGTAAACATGAACATGGTATAATACATAAGAAGAGGTAAGTAGAGTATGAGAATGCATAGTTTTTTTGAAGCATATCTTGATGATGAAGATTTGTTGCATATATATCGAAAGAAAGAAAGTATCACTGAGATTCCAGTGAGTTTTTATATGGAAGACACCGATCATCATTTTTTAGATCTCATGGTTGAAAGCCAAAAAGAAATTGATGACTATATTTGTTATACGTGTAAACTAAGTAAGCCAATCACTTATGGAATTCAATATGATGTGGTTCACGAATTAGGAAGACGAACACCACTTGAATTTGCCATGGTTGTAAAAACGGATCGTTTTGAACAACGCTTTTATTATGATGGAGATGACTTAGGTGTTAGTTATGATAAAAATGGAACGATGTTTAAAGTTTGGGCACCTACTGCTTACCGTGTAGATTTAGAAATACTCAATGGAGAACGTATCATCTACCCGATGTTTCGTGATGAACATGGAGTGTATTCACGTAAAGTATATGAAGATGTATTACATCAACGCTATCATTATCTAGTTAGTGTGAATGGCCATATCTTTGCGACAATTGACCCCTATGGAAAAGCAGTTGATGCAAATGCACATTATAGTATTGTTGTAAATCCACAAAAACCACAGTGTATACAACCAACTACACCAATCGAATCGGAAGTTGATGCCGTTGTTTATGAGTTAAGCGTCCGTGATGCAAGTGAAGCTGGAACCTTTCAAGCACTGGGAATGTCCAATCACTCGAAAACAGGAATTGATTACTTTGCATCATTAGGAATTACACATGTGCAATTACTTCCAATCTTTGATTTTTTTGGTGTTGATGATAGTCGTCCAAAGAAATTCTACAATTGGGGCTATGATGTAAATCACTGGTTTAGTTTGTCAAATGCATATGGAAGTAATCCTTTTAACCCCGAACAAAGTATTTATGAATGCCAAATGATGATCCAAGAGTTTCATAAAAAAGATATGCGTGTGAATATCGATGTTGTCTATAATCACTTATATGAGATAGAGAGTTCAAGTTTATATAAAACTGTGCCGTATTACTATTTCCAAATTACCGATGATTATACATATACAAATGCATCCATGTGTGGAAATGATATCGATTCATCACGCTTGATGTGTAGAAAGATGATTGTTGCTAGCAGTCAATATCTGATTGATTATTTTGATATTGATGGTTTACGTTTTGATTTGATGGGAATTCTTGATGTGGATACTTTGAATGAAATAAGTGAAAAGGCAAAAGCAAAAAAAGCGGACTTTATGATATATGGAGAAGGTTGGAATATGCCTTCAGGTTTACAAGAAGATAAGCGTGCAGCGATTATCAATAATGAGAAAATGGAGCATGTTGCACATTTTTCAGATGTGTTTCGTCAAGCAGTTAAAGGAGATCCAAGCAATACCTATTATGATAAAGGGTATGCATTAGGTAATGTAGCACGTATGTTTCAAACGATGAATGTGCTTGGTGCAAGTGTAGGTGATTTTGGGTATCATAAAATCTTTAGTTCACCAACACATGCACTAAACTATGTGGTTTGTCATGATGGGTATACATCATTTGATTACATTAATTTAGCTTGCGCAGATGAGCCAAATGAAACCAAACGTAAGAAACATAAGATGATGCTTGCATTTGTTTTACTTGCGCAAGGAATTCCATTTTTACATGCTGGACAAGAATTCTTACGCACGAAAAAAGGGGTTCGTAATTCATACA
Source organism: Breznakia sp. PFB1-19 (assembly GCF_029893935.1). Lineage (NCBI taxonomy): Bacteria > Bacillati > Bacillota > Erysipelotrichia > Erysipelotrichales > Erysipelotrichaceae > Breznakia > Breznakia sp. PFB1-19. The sequence goes on along the minus strand of NZ_JARXXJ010000006.1, from coordinate 13,656 downwards.
ATAGTGGTGATGATATCAATCGATTGGATTATACATTAATCGCAAAAAATGCTGATGTTGTAACCTATACAAAAGATTTAATTTCCTTACGAAAGAGTTACCCAGTATTTCGTAAACGAGAAGTTGAAGATATCTATGATCATGTGATTTATGATCATGTGGATGAGAAAATGTTGGTGTATAAAGTAAGTGATGAAGCTCATGAACTTCATGTGTATTTTAATCCAACGGGAGAAACATTTCATGTGCAGCCATTAGAAAGTCAAACCATTATCTTCAGTGATGGAATTGTACAAGATCATTATGTGGATCAATTTGATGTATATCCATATGGAGTACTAATCACAAAAGTGAGATAACATGTCTAAAATGGCATGTTTTTCTTTATATTGATGCGAACATGTCATAATGATGTCTTAGTCATATATTTTTATGATATAATTTTGCCATTGAGAAAAGATATTATGAAATTTGATACATTTTTAGCAAACGAACAAACACAACCATATTATCAGAAACTAATGGAATTTTTGGATGAACAGATGCAAAGTAAAACCATCTATCCACCAAAAGAACAATGGTTTCATGCGTTTGAATTACTTAAAGATACACAAGTGAAGGTTGTTATTTTAGGACAGGACCCTTACCATGGACAAAACGAAGCAATGGGTCTTGCTTTTTCTGTGGAAATGGGGGTAAAAATACCACCAAGTCTACAGAATATTTTTAAAGAGTTAAAAGCAGATATGGGATATGAAATTCCTTTGTTTGGAGACTTATCCAGCTGGGCAAAGCAAGGTGTTTTATTATTAAATACGGTATTAACTGTAGAAAAAGATAAAGCCAATTCACATAAAGGAAAAGGTTGGGAAATCTTTACAGATCGTGTATTGATGGAGCTTGATAAACAAGATACACCGATTGTCTTTATCTTATGGGGAAAACAAGCGATTGAAAAGAAAGCGTTGTTGCATAATCCAAATCATCTTATTTTGGAAAGTGTACACCCATCTCCATTAAGTGCATATCGTGGGTTCTTTGGTAGTAAACCATTCTCACAAACCAATGCATTTTTAAAGGAACATAATGAAACAGAAATTGATTGGAGATTATAAATGATGAAATTTACAAACTCAAAACAAGTCATCGATAAAATAGAAGTAAAAAAACGCAATGGATTACAATTGTTGTCGTTAAAAGCGTTTATGGAAGAAGTAGGAAATCCACACCTTCAACTTAAATGTATTCATGTTGCTGGGACGAATGGAAAAGGTAGTACCGTTAATGCGATGAATCACGTATTGATGGAAGCAGGTTATAAAGTAGGAACGTTCACATCACCGTATTTGGAAAGTCATCATGATCGAATTCGCATCAATGATACGTTTATTAGTGATCAAGCAATCGTTGATTATGCAAATACATACTATGAAAAATGGGTGGAGCACGATTTAAGCATGTTTGAAATCGATATGTTTATTGCGGCTCAATATTTTGTGGACCAAAAAGTTGATTTAGCTATTTTTGAAGTAGGAATGGGTGGAGACCGTGATGCAACCAATATCATTTTTCCAATGATTAGTGTGATTACAAATATCGGTTTGGACCATATGGAATTCTTAGGCAAGACCTATGTCGAAATAGCTGAGAAAAAAGCAGGTATTATCAAAGCACATACACCACTTGTGACTATGGAACGTAGACAAGAATGCTTAGATGTTTTCGCGAACGTATGCAAACAAGTCGACAGTCCAATGATCGTATGTGATGATCCACGTGATGTATATGTGGATGATATGCTTCACTTTACGTATCGTGATATGCACTTTGACCAACAAACATTGGCAAAATACCAAGCAAAAAACTCAAGTTTGGCAATAGAAGCATTATTGCAATTGCGACAACGTGAATTAGTTACATTTAGTGATCAAGACTTGCACCAAGGAATACGAAATGCAATTTGGAAAGGACGATTCGAAGAAATTCAAAAACATCCTCGAGTTATTATTGATGGTGCACATAATGTTGAAGGCATGCGTGCTCTTGTTGACTCGTGTCGTGAGTATGATAATATTAGAGTATTGTTTAGTGCTTTAGCTGATAAACCATATGGGGAGATGATCGATTTATTAATGGAAATAAGCGATGATATCACTGTGTGTGAATTTGATTTCCCACGTGCTGCAACAGCTGAAACAATTGCAGCAGGAAAGAATGTCAAAATCATCAAAGACTATCGTAAAGCCATCAACGAACTGATGGATGAGTCGCATATCTTACTTGTATGCGGGTCTTTGTATTTTATTGCAGAAGTACGAGACATGTTTTTAAAGAAAGGAGAGTCTACTCTTTCTTAAGTTTTAGAATGTACGCGGGAAGAAAAACCTTCTAGCGGAATTTACGCCTGTGGAGTGTACGCACGCCGAAACAGGAATTCTATTACTCATTTGAGTAGCAAACAAATTATGTTTTCAGGTTTTTCAGGTGGCGATTTACTCGTCCAAGTTATTTGTTTGTTGGTGCTTATTGGGTTATGTTTATTTGTATTTAAAAAATATCCCCTTCAAGTTACCATTCAGAATATTGTGTTCGCCGCAATGTTTGTCTTATTAGCATCCGTTATGAATGCTTTGTCGGTGATGATCCCCTTCTTTGGGGTACCAAGTGTAAAACTATCCTTTGTGATACTTGTCTTAATTGTCGCAGGTAGTAGTTTATCACCATCATGGGCATACTTGGTTGGACTTGTTTTTGACCTTGTTGGTTTATTAATTGTCCCAACCGATCAACCGTTTTTAGGGTTTACCCTTAGTCACGTCTTGGTTACTTTACTACCATCATTATGGTATGTAAAAAGCCAGTCGATGGAACCAAAACTCGCATTTCGTATTATATATACGGTGTTAATATGCTTGGGTGTTGGTGCTGCAGTATATATTTTCCAAATGGATGAAATCCAAGTTGGACAAGATGTTGTGGCAATTACTACGGTGATGAAATTGTCGATTGTCTTATTTATTAGTGTAGCGATTGTTGTCTTATTTGTGGTATTGCGATATATGCAAAAAAATCAAAAAGAAGATACAGCTGCAGCATTTGCCAAATGGATGATGATTGCAATTGTAGGTGAAGTATTATATTCGATTATTCTTACACCTTTATGGTTAGATGTGATGTATCACATACCATGGTTTGTGTCGATGTTTATTCGAGTTGTAAAAGCTTGTGTAATGATACCGATTGATATTGTCGTTGGATTCAGTTTGGTAAAACTTGTCCACAAAGTATCTTTTGCAAGTAAACAAAAATAGTGGAAATGAAGTAATTGCTGAAAATTGGTAATTACTTTTTTTATGTCCGGAAATAGCGAGTATCTATGTATATTGGTGGTATACTTGCAGTAAGGAGGTAGCAAGATGAAAGAAAACTTAGATTATTTATATCAAGCATTTCAAGCAAAAGATATTCGCTTTGATGGAAAATACTTTATGAGTGTTGCCTCGACTGGAATCTATTGTCGACCGGTGTGTAGTGCAAAGATGCCAAAAAAACAAAATTGCACCTTCTGTAAAAGTGCAGCAGAAGCAGAACTACATGGGTATCGTCCTTGTTTAATTTGTCGACCAGAACTTGCACCAGGAAGTGCTAAAATAGATCATACAAAACAAATATTGAAACAAGCATTACAACTTATCGATGATGGGTATGTAGAAGAACATAGTATGTCTGAATTAGCTCAAACACTGAAAGTTAGTGATCGACACTTGCGAAGAATATTTCAAGAAGAGTTGCATATTTCACCAAAGAATTACATAGATACGGCACGTTTGTTATTAGCGAAAAACTTATTAACTGATACTTCCTTGCGTATTGTTGATGTTGCATATGCTGCTGGGTTTAAAAGTTTACGCAGGTTCAATGATACATTTAAAGTGCAATATCGTATGAGTCCAAGTCACTTTCGCAAAGGTTGTCAAAAGGTGAAGGATGATACGATTACCGTAAAACTAGGATATAAAAAACCATTTCGATATGATGCGTTATTAGCTTTTCTGGCAAATCGACTCATACCAGGTGTTGAGAAAATCGAAAATGACACATATTATCGAGTGCTAACAATCAAACAAAATGATACATACATCTATGGAACCATTATCGTTGAAAATGCTGAAAAGCAGAGTGTCTTAAAACTAACGATATCTGAAAGTCTTATTCAAGTATTACCACAAGTTATTCGTAAAGTACGTCATATGTTTGATTTACATAGTGATCCATATCTTATATATGAACTCTTAGAGTCAGCGAATACGATAATTCCTGATTGCTATAAAATAGGAACACGTATTCCAGGTTCACCAAATGATTTTGAAATGGTGTGCCGTGCAATTATTGGACAATTAGTCAGTGTGAAACAAGCAATCCAAGTGCTAGGTAGATTTAGTGAACAGTTTGGTGAACCTGTAAATTCACATATAGAAGGACTTCAATATGCATTTCCAACACCAGAAAAAGTAGCAAGTATGGATCGTGCATATGATGTACTGTGTCCACTAGGACTGACACGTACCAAAGTAGATGCTCTAAAGGGTGTAGCAAACTTGCTGTGTACAACAAATTTGCAATTGCAAGGTATGACTGACTACAAGAAAACAAAACAGATGGTATGTGCAATACGAGGTATCGGAGCTTGGACGTTCGATTATGTTGCGTTACGTACGTTCATCGATACAGATATTCTTTTAACTTCAGATTATGTAATAAAAAAACGATTCCAGCAATATGCAATTGAAGATCAAAAAGTATTTGATGCATATAAACCATATCGTAGCTATATAACCATTGGCTTGTGGGAACTAGAAAACAAGTAGAATGGAGAAACAACATGATTATACAATCAATATATCGCTCACCAATTGGTGAACTATTAATTGCAGTAAATGATGATGCACTACTTGGTGTATGGATGAAAGATCAAAAGTATTACAAACAAAATATCAACGAAGAAATGAGAAATGATGATCAACATAAAATAATCATGCAAACCAAAAGTTGGTTAGATCGATACTTTTGCAACGAGAAACCACCAATTGATGAATTGCATTTAGCTCCAGTAGGAACGCCATTTCGCAAAGATGTATGGGATATTCTTATGCGTATTCCCTATGGGCAAGTAATTACTTATCAAGATATTGCAAGACAAATCGCAAAAGCTAAAGGCATCAAGCGAATGTCCGCACAAGCAATCGGTGGAGCAGTTGGACACAACCCCATTTCCATCATTATTCCTTGCCATCGTGTAGTTGGAACAAATTGAAGTTTGACTGGATATGCAGGAGGAATCGAAAAGAAGATTGCACTATTGCAACACGAACAAGTAGATATGCAAGATTTATTTGTTCCTAAAGATGTTTAGAAAGGCACTAAAGTGTCTTTTTATTTGCTCGTGGACTTCAATTGACTTTGCTACATGATATGCTAGTATTTATAATGAAAAATAGTTCTATTTATTAAATGATTATTTGTTGCAATAGGGAACTGCAATTGATCAATTATGCGTTATATATAGATGTATCATCGCAAATATAAATAAACTGTGTGTGAAGGAGAGAATTGATGAGAAAAAAATGGGGAATTGCCATGATTTTAATTGTGATCATGGTTGGAGCTTTTATATTTACCAATCAAGCAAGCGCAAGTGAAATGATATATTCACATAAAGAAATCATAGTGGAATATAACACCAAAGCTAAAATTAAGGATGAAGTTACAAGTGCGTTATTAAAAGATGATAAAGTGATTGTAACTTTTAAAGAGGAAGCACAAAAAGATATAGATGCGTATATTTTTACAGTTGAAGTAAAACCGTCAGATAGTACAGATGATGTAGCAAATGAAATAGTCGATGTATATGTCAAAATGGAAGATACACAAGTACCCGTTATTGAAACCAAGGTAGATGAAATTGAGCTTGAAGTAGGGGATACATTTAGTATCGAACAACTGGAAATTTCAGCATATGATGTGGTTGATGGAAAACTAAACTATGACATTATCGAAAACGATGTAAATACTGAAGTTACTGGTGAGTATACGATTGTTATTGAGGCAAGGGATGTAAACCAAAAATCTTCACGTAAACAAATACATGTTCACGTACATGAAAAAGAGATTATAATGCAGCCACAAGCACAAGTACAAAGTATCGCACCTTCAGAACCGTTAGCTAGTCAAAGCCCAAGTATGCCAAGTTTGGATCGTAGTAATTTACATGTTCGTGGTTGGAAGATTGTTGCTGGAAGCAATGTATCTGATGATGTGATTCGCTCATATGTAAATGAACTTGAATCACTTCCTGTCACTTATAATCAATACAATCTTCATACAATACTGATCGATACTAGCAAACCCTATCCATATTTAGGTATGGCATATAGTGATGGCCGTCTATGGTTAAATGGAGCAGCGTACTATGCAACAACTGCTCTACATGAAGCAACTCATGCATATGATTTTTATTCTGCAATTTCCCGCACACCAGAATTTGAAGCAATCTATGTAAGTGAAAAAGGGAAACTACCTGTAAAATATAGTGCAAACATGAATGATAATACATATGAATGGTTAGCAAATGCAGTTGTCTTTTACTATTATGATAAACAAACATTATTATCAAATGCACCACAAACGTATACATATATTGAACAACGTGTACTTATATAATATGCAAAAAAGTCCTATATTAATAATATGATTTTTTTGCATAATGCATGCGCTTCCATATATTTCTTTATATCAAACAAGATATGTGAAAAGTTGTATAAAAGGAGTATAATAGATACGGAAAGTATCGCAAAGAAAGAGGTAAGAGAAAAATGTTAACATGTATGTTAGATAAAATTAACGGGAAAAACATTCGCATTGTTTATCCAGAAGGGACAGATGCTCGTATACTAGAAGCAACTGCTAAACTACAAAAAGATGGAGTGTTATCACCAATCTTATTAGGAAATGAAGAAGAAGTAAAAGCAGCAGCTAATGCTGGAGGATTTGACATTACTGGAATTACAATTATCGATCCAGAAAACTATGAAGGACATGATGAAATGGTTCAAAAACTTGTTGACCTTCGTAAAGGGAAAATGGATAAAGAACAAGCAAGTGCAGCTGTAAAAAAAGGGAACTACTTTGGTACGATGCTAGTTGCTATGGGACTTGCAGATGGACTTGTTGGTGGAGCAACATATTCAACTGCTGATACAGTACGTCCTGCTTTACAAATTATCAAAACAAAACCAGGAGCAAAACTTGTATCAAGTGCATTTATTTTAGCTCGTGGAGATGAAAAATATGTAATGAGTGATTGTGCAATCAACATTGATCCAACAGAAGATCAACTTGTTGAAATCGCAATTGAAACAGCAGCGACTGCTAGAGTGTTTGGTGTTGAACCAGTTATGGGATTATTATCTTATTCAACATTAGGTTCTGGTGCAGGGCCTAGCGTAGATAAAGTACGTAATGCTGCAAACCGTTTAAAACTTATGAACTTAGATTTCCCAGTAGATGGAGAATTGCAATTTGATGCTGCCATCTCACCAGAAGTTGCTAACACAAAAGCAAAAGATTCAACAGTTGCAGGAAAATGTAATACATTTATTTTCCCTTCAATTGAAGCTGGAAATATTGGATACAAGATTGCACAACGTCTTGGTGGATTCCAAGCTGTTGGACCAATTCTTCAAGGTCTTAATGCACCAATCAATGACTTAAGTCGTGGATGTAATGCAGAAGAAATCTATTCTGTATCAGTAATTACTGCAGCACAAAAATAAGATATTTATACAGTCGAGTGGGTTATATATATAACTCACTTTTATTTTGCAACGACTAAATTTTCCACTTTCTTCAACGAAAAAGACAAAGTATAAGTATCGTATAACTATATCGATTAAAACCATAGAGTTTTATTTTTTTATGTTGTATGATTTACCTATAACAATACGAAAAGAGGGGGTTTATTTATTATGAAAGCTAGTAATATGGTAGCAATGATTCTAGCTGGAGGAAGAGGGTCTCGATTGCATGCCTTAACTGATACTGTGGCAAAACCAGCAGTACATTTTGGTGGAAAATATCGAATCATCGACTTTCCACTTAGTAACTGTGCAAACAGTAATATTAATGTCGTTGGAGTATTGACGCAGTATGAGTCAGTACTATTAAATGCATATGCCAGTCAAGGGCAACGATGGGGACTTGATACATTTGACAGTGGTGTCTATGTACTTCCACCACGTGAAAAAGCAGAAGCGGATTTAAATGTTTATGAAGGAACAGCAGATGCGATTACACAAAACATCGATTTCTTAGATCGAAACAATCCAGAGTATGTCTTAATTCTATCTGGGGATCACATCTACAAAATGAACTATGAGATGATGCTGGAAGAGCACGTCAAAAATAGAGCAGATGCAACGATTGCTGTACTTGAAGTACCAATGGAAGAAGCAAGTCGTTTTGGGATTATGAATACAGATAGCGAAGGAAGAATTGTGGAGTTTGAAGAAAAGCCAGAACAACCGAAGAGCAATTTGGCAAGTATGGGGATTTATATTTTCAACTGGAAACAACTTCGTAAGATGTTAATCGATGATGCATCTGATGCAAATTCTGTGCATGACTTTGGAAAGAATATCATTCCAAAAATGTTAGAAGAACACAAACGTTTATATGCATATACGTTTGGTGGATATTGGAAAGATGTAGGTACAATTGATTCACTTTGGGAATCAAATATGGACTTACTATATCACCCAGATAAGATCAATCTAAATGATCCAAACTGGAAAATTTACTCAGAAGATTCAACATCATTACCACACTATATTGGAGAGACGGGAACGGTTGTTCATTCGTACATTAACCAAGGGTGTGAAATTCATGGGTGTGTAGAACGTTCGGTGTTATCACTTGGTTGTGTAATTGGTGAAGGAGCGATTGTTCGTGACTCTGTATTATTACCAGGTGTTATCGTTGAACCTGGTGCGATTTTGGATCGAGTGATTGTCAAGGAAGATGTGATCATTGGTCAAAATGCTGTTGTTGGTAGCAAGGACAGTAAAGAGATTGAATTGATTAGTGAAAATGTGATTGCAAGTAAAGGGGGGAAAGCGTAATGGCTGATGCATTTGGAATTGTTGTATATTCAAACAAAGGATTTGAAATTGAAGGGCTAAGCCAATACCGTTCCATGGGAGCAACGTCATTTCTTGGACGTTACCGTTTGATTGACTTCCCTTTATCAAGCCTAACAAACTCAGGAATTGAAAACATTCAATTATATGTAAATGAAAAACCACGTAGTATTATTGCACATGTTGGGGCTGGACGTCAGTACAACATCAATACCAAACGTGGGGAATTAAAAATATTGTTTGATGAAGATAATCAAGCAAGTCGTATTTACCAAAATGATGTTCACTCATTTAACTACAATAGACAACGTATTGAAGAAATGCCTCAAAAATATGTGGTGATTACTTCAAACTATATGTTATATACTGTTGATTTTAATGATGTTATTAAAGCACATGAGGATTCAGGTGCAGACATTACAATGATGTATAAAAATGTAAACAATGCAGATGAAGCATTTATCAACTGTGATGTGATTGAACTAAATAGACAAAAAGGGGTTAAGAGTATGAATCTTAACCTGGGTGGAAAAGCAAATTGTAATATTTCCATGGATACATATATTATGAATAAAGATATCTTCTTAGCGATGATTGACCAAGCAGTCACTACCTCATCTCTATATTGGATGCGCGATATGGTATTAGATGCAACTGCATACTTAGATATTCGTGGATACCAACACAAAGGATACTTATATGCAATCAATAGCTTTAAAGCATACTTTGATTGCTCAATGGATTTATTAAATATCAATACACGTAATGAATTATTTGATAATGACTTACCCGTTTATACAAAAACTAATGACTCAAGTCCTGCACACTACTTTAATAGTGGAAAAGCCACAGGTTCGCTTGTATCAAATGGATGTTTAATTTCAGGAACAATTGAAAACAGTATTATCTCACGTGGATGTATTGTTGAAGAAGGAGCTGTTGTTAGAAACTCGATTATCTTACCAGGAACAAAAATTGGTAAAGATGTTGTTGTTGAATACGCAGTTGTGGATAAAAATGCTGTCATCAACAAAGTGAAAAAAGTTGAGGGAAGTGCAGATCAACCTGTATACATTAAACGAAGTGATCGGATTTAGGTGTTATTAATGAGTGAGAAAAAAGTATTATTTGTGGCAGCAGAAGCACTGCCATATATTAAAAGTGGTGGACTTGCAGATGTTGTAGGTTCTCTACCAAAAGAATTATTGAAGTTGGGGTTAGATGTTCGTGTTGTTATCCCATTGTATAAAAAAATCGCTGAAAAAAATCATGAAGAATTAGAATTTGTTTGTGAGTATTCAGTAAATATCAATTATGTAGAAGTACCTGTACGTTTATTAACAAGCGTTTATGAAGATGTACGTTACTACTTTGTTGAACACCAAGGGTATTTTGAACGTGAAGGTGCACTTTACGGCTATCAAGATGATGGTGAACGTTTTGCATATTTCCAAAAAGCAGTTCTTGAAATGTGCAATCAACTGGACTATTTTCCAGATGTGATGCACTCGCATGATTGGCATACGGGTATGATTCCAGTTATGTGTAAGGAAAACTTCTTACATGACCCACGTTATTTAAACATTCGTCATGTGTATACGATTCATAATCTTGCATATCAAGGAAATTTCTCCAAAGATATGTTAGATGGATGTTTAGGTTTAAGTATGCATTTATATGACAACGGAAATGTTCGTTTTGATACTGGAATTTCCTTTATGAAAAGTGGAATTGTCTATGCAGATAAGGTGACAACCGTATCACCAACTTATGCGCAAGAGATTCTAACAAGTGAGTATGGTGAACATTTGGAACATGTACTTCAAATGCGTGCTCAAAGCTTACGTGGAATTGTGAATGGAATTGATGTAGATGTTTGGAATCCAAAAACGGATACAACACTTCCACATAACTACAATAAGGTCAATGTTTTCAAAAACAAGAAACTTAATAAACTGGCATTACAAAAAGCACTTGGATTACAAGAAGATCCAGATGTATATTTAGTTGGATTAGTTACACGATTAACTGGTCAAAAAGGATTGAATCTTGTGCAACAAGAAATGGGTGCTTTGATTGCAGCAAATATGCAAATTGTAGTGCTTGGTAGTGGTGATGCAGATATAGAAAATGATTTTCGAGCAGTAGAAGCTGGAAACAAAGGAAAGTTTGTCTTCTATTGTGGATATAATGAAGATCTTGCACATCAAATTTATGCAGCTTGTGATGGATTTTTAATGCCTTCAAAATTTGAACCATGTGGAATTTCACAACTTATCTCCATGCATTATGGAACCTTACCAATTGTTAGAGAAACTGGTGGGTTAAAAGATACAGTCATTCCATATAATCAATACACAAAAGAAGGTACTGGATTTAGCTTTGCCAATTTCAATGGTTGGGAAATGGTTGATGCTGTATATCGCGCGTTGGAATGTTACTATGACAATCCAAAAGATTACAAACAACTTGTACGAAATGCTATGGCAACTGACGTGAGTTGGGAACACAGTGCAAAAGAGTATAAAGAAGTTTATGATGAGTTCGAAGAGTGGAAGTAATTCTGCTCTTTATTATTTTTTTCTTCTACTCTATGTTATTATATTGTATATAGAAAACTGTGGTTTATAAGAGTGAGGGAATAAAATGGCGAACATTAATTATAAAAGTTTAGTATTAGACTTGAAAGAATTACTTGAAAAATATTTGACTATACCGCAAAGAGGAGAATCTAGGAGATATACTGCGTCTAGTATTAAACTTTATCGTCAGGATTATACGATAGTGGTTAACCGCTCAAAAAAGAATCCAAACAAGTGTACATTTCATGCAATGACAGCTGATACAAAAGTAGATTTATTAAGGTTAGATATAGGTGAAACACTTAATCATTACAATTCAGATGGTAAAAGAATTCAAGGAACACATTTACATATTCTTGATAATACTGGAAAAGTATTATCAGACGCAATTGAGTTTAAATTAGATAATGAAAACCTTGTAGACTATTGCTTGACTTTTATAGATGAATTTAACATAACTAATGTAAGTAAGAGTAAGATAATATTTAATGATCAACAAACGCTATTTAGTTAGGAGAGAGATATGGAATTTGATTTGAATAAATTCAAAAATGAATATTTGGAGTATCTTAAACACTCATTGACTGGAAAAACATTGGAAAATTCAACAGAATTAACTTTACCTTTTTTTGATCGATACAATGATGCGTTACAAGTATATTTAGAAGTTAGTGAGAATAATCCAGAGGAATATATCATCAGTGATGATTCTTATGTGATTAGATCTTTATCTGATACCGGTTTGAGTATATCAGAGAAAAGAAAAGAATCAATTAAAGAGATTTGTTCAAAAATGGGTGTAAAGTTAAATGGTAATCAGTTGGAAATAGTATCAAATGAAAAAGATTTAGTTCAAAAAGTGCATGCTTTAGCACAAACTATGTTAAGAGTTGATGATATGTATTTAACTTCGCAAAATAGAGTAACTTCTTACTTTCTTGAAGATATTAAATCCTATTTTGATACGCATGAAATATATTATTCTGATAACATCACTTTTGTTGGAAAAACGGGTTTAACTCATAGTTTTGATTTTCTGTTTCAAAGAAACAAGAATAATGATGAACGCCTATGTAAAGCTATGAATAATACTACAAAGAATAATATGGTGAACACAATATTTGCTTGGAATGATATTTTTACTACTCGTACTAGTAGTAAGTTAATTGTTTTGATAAATGATAATAATAAAGTTGATTATGGAATAATAGAAGGTTTGAAACAATATAACATTGAGACTGTTCTTTGGTCTAATATTGATGAAGATGTTCATTATTTTCAATAATAGTTAAGATGAATCAAACATAGTTGAGTGGAAGTAATTCTGCTCTTTTTCTTTATAAAATACATACGAAAAATACAGGTGCTTTGAGAACTAGCGGGGTTTTAGACAAAAGTTATAAAGTATAGAGGGGTCAATCTTGACCCCTCTATTAGTTTAAAGCCATCAGTTCAATCAATAGACTTCAGTCAAGACTGAGGTCTATTTTTTCGTTCCTTTCTTTTTCTTATTTGTTTTTTTCTTCTTTGTCCTGTATTCACTTAAGGAATAGCGCTCATACTTATTTTGCGAGTACATGATTTTATTGCGAGCTCTCTCAAAGTTTCTAAAACCATTTGCATTATTCAAAATTTTCTTAATATAGTTATTTTTACCTTCAATTACACCGTTCGAGAACCGTCGTCCATCAAACCATACAAATGAATTTAGTATTTCTTCTTTCCATTTTTCCAGAGTATTTGCACATCTATTAAATTCATTTATCTGAGAGTTTCGCATTGCTTCAATTATGTCATCAAGTCTTTCATTATGAAGTTCTGCTTTTGTCTTTTTTGTCTTTTTCAAAGATTCTTCTGTGTCTTTTAAATCATCTTCGGTT